>JBHIDF010000042.1:0-5576 GCA_046759945.1 Nitrosopumilaceae archaeon | reverse complement strand
TCATTACCAATTTTTGCCTTTATCATTAACATTGGTCTCCGTTCTATTTTAGAGCGGCCGACAGTAGCTCGTCGTGCTCTTCCTTTAGAGTCTAGAACCAGTACTTCAGATCCAGTTTCTAGCTCTGAAAGATATTTCGTTGTGCCATCAGGTGAAACTGTATAACAATGAACTGCACCAGCGTTGACTCTGAAAGGTCTTGGAGACGTAAACGATGACCCAACAGACTCATTGTGAACTAGAAACAAAAAGTTTGATCTGCTTCCAACAAGCATGCCTTCACCTCTCTTAAGCATTGAAGCGGTATCTACGCAGACTCTTTCGCCATCACCAACCTCTTTTATTTCCATAATCTTTGCTACCTTTAGCTTGTAGCCTCGCGAACCAAGGTGCACTAATGCCTCTCTTACTTCATTTATAGAGCTGGTAGTAAATATGACACCATCTACTCCTACCTCTAGAATGGAGAACATTTTTCTTACTTCTTCCGCATTTCTTGCTATTGCATATATCTTGGTATGCAGTTTGTGAAGCTTTGCGATGATATTTTCTAGTGGGATTATTTTCCAGTCTTTTACCTCCACAATAACAAAGTCAAGTCCCCTTTTTGCAGAGCTTAGTATTTTTTCTATATCTGCATTTGATAAAACTTTGAATTTAACGCCTACCTTTTTGCCTTTAGGCTTTGGCGTAGAAGCCTTATCAAGAATAACATAGTTTGCAGTAGATGAGGGATAAAGGGTCAAGAGTTTTGTTTTTGTCTTTTTGGTATTTTTTGGGTTAATATGAACAACTTTGATCCCTTCCTTTTCCAAGTCTAAAAGAAATCTCCCCAGATGACTCTTGGACACCTTGGGGGAAATTATTAATTCTTTATTTTTTCCCAAGTCTTTTCGCTGCTTCCTTTGCTGACTCTTTTTTGAAAATGATTGCTGCTAAAGCTTGTACCATTTTTTGGGGGTTTTTGTGTGCAAAGATATTTCTTCCATAGGTGACTCCCTTAGCTCCGGCTTTCATGGCATCTTGAGTCATTTTTAAGACATCGTTATCTGTTTTTGCTTTTGGGCCACCGGCGATAACAACAGGAACTGGAGTACTTTTTACTACCTTAGAAAATGAATCAATGTCTCCAGTGTACAGTGTCTTTACGATGTCTGCGCCAGATTCTGCACCTATTCTCGCTACGTGAGCTACAATGTCAGGATCGTGTGGGTTTTTGATATTCTCACCTCGTGGATACATCATTGCCAAGAGTGGTATATGCCATTTGTGACACTCGTATGCAATAGTTCCTAGTTGTTCTAGCATTTCCGGCTCCTCATTTCCTCCAATGTTGATATGAAGTGATACACCATCCGCACCAAGCTTTAGCGCTTCTTCTACTGAACCTGTGAGCATTTTTCGATTTGGATAAGAAGAAAGTGAGGTGCTACTTGAGAAGTGAACTAGTACTCCCACGCTTGTTGGTTTTGGTAGAGTCTTTAGAATTCCTTTGTTAATTATTACACTAGTCAATCCGTGATGTTCACAATCGTAAATTATAGAATGAGGATCTTCTAGTCCCTTGATAGGACCACTTGAAATCCCGTGATCCATGGGAATACAGAGCATCTTTCCTTTTTTCAAAATTCGGTTTAGTCTAATTTGAACACCGGAGACCATTGGAGGAATTGTCTACGTACCCTACTTAAAAATAACGTAAAAAAATGAATTGCAAAAGTATTTTTGCCGAAATCAAAAACACATTGATTCAAAATCATTGCCTAATCCATGAAAGAATAAATAGCTATGAAAAAAAGTCAAAACCAATTGAGCCAGATTACAGAACAAATTCATTCTTCTGAAATAGGTGACATACTTGAAAATTCTCTTCAAGGTCATAATCCTGACCTAAACGATTGCACAAGACTGCTTGATTCAAATGAAGTTCATCTTATGGGGCTTGTTGCGGGTAACCTTATTCGCAAAAAATATGGTAAGAAGGCGTCTTTTGTAAACAACATAATACTAAATTATACAAATGTCTGTATTACAGACTGTAAATTCTGTGCATTTTACAGGCCACCGGGTCATCAAGAGTCCTACACTCTATCTCTAGATGAGATCGAAGCGCGTGTAAAGGCTGCTTGGGAAATGTTTGGAATTAGACAAGTGCTGATCCAAGGTGGTCACAATCCTGACCTTAGAATTGAGTATTACGAAGATGCGTTTAGGCTAATAAGGGCAAAGTTTCCTAAAGTCGGTGTTCACGGACTTTCTGCGTCAGAAATCGATACAATTGCAAAAGTTGAAAAATCGAGTACGAAGGAGGTTCTTTCCAGACTAAAAGAAGCTGGTTTACAATCTGTTCCTGGAGCAGGAGCAGAAATCTTAGTAGATTCTGTAAAAAACATAATCAGTCCCAAGAAAATTCCAACCTCATATTGGTTAAGAATAATGGAAGAAGCTCTCAATCTTGGACTTCCTGCTTCTGCAACAATGATGTATGGACATGTCGAAACAACGAGGGATATCGCTAAACACTTTCACGAAATTGTTCAACTTCAACAAAGAACAGGAGGGTTTATGGCTTTTATTCCTTGGAGCTTTGAGCCTAATAACACCCAGTTACAAAGAGAAAAGGTTGTAGAGTATGGTGCGGGTGGTTTTCAATTACTAAAAATGATAGCAGTTTCTAGGATAATGTTTGACAACGTGATACCTCATATACAATCATCGTGGCTTACAAACGGTGTAGGAATGGCTCAACTTGCACTTCAATATGGGGCAGATGACTTTGGTGGAACTCTAATCGGAGAAGAGGTGGTCTCATGTACAGGAGCCCGTTCTACAGAACTTACTGGACAGAAAATTATTGATGCAATAAACCAGATTGGTTATGAGGCTGTAGAACGTGACAATTTCTACAATGCAGTAAGTGTTCACTAGATTCCGTAACCAGACCACTTGGAATCAACTAGTTCCTTGGTCTGATCATCGATTTTGACTTGTTCTTGAATTTCTCTTTCATACCCTTCTTCCTTGGTTTTCTGAGTGGCGTCTATTCCTAGCTTCGATCCCAAATTAAGAAGCCTAGATGCAGGATCTAATGTGTCTGTTGGAACATTATCGATTATCATTATGTCCTTTGCAGGATCTGTCATAGTGGTTACAGCCCAGATGACATCATCCATGTTATGTACATCGACATAGTCATCCACAACAACGAAAATTTTCGTTAAAGAAAGCTGTCCCAATCCCCACAAACCCATCATGACCTTCCTTGCCTGTCCTGGATACCTCTTTTTTATAGAAATAACAGCCAGTCCTTGGAACCATCCTGCAGCTGGCATAGCAAAATCAACAACTTCTGGTTGGAACATTCGTATGAGAGGCAAAAAGGATCGCTCTATGACTTTGCCAATAAAGGCATCTTCAAGAACTGGTTTTCCAACAATGGTAGTGAGATAGATTGGTTTTTGTTTCTGCATTATGCCCGTAAGCGTGAAGGTTGGATATGGTTCCTGCGGTGTGTAGTAACCTGTGTGATCACCAAATGGCCCCTCCATCCTGATGTCACTGGGATCAACATAGCCCTCTAACACCATTTCTGCGTTTGCTGGCACATCGAGATCAATTGTTTTGCATTTGACAGTCTTGATTCCTTTTTTTCTTACGATGCCAGAAAAGATGTACTTGTCAAGTCCTTCTGGTACCGGAGCAACTGCAGAGAAGACTGTAGCAGGATCAGAACCAATTATTACTGCAGCTTCGATTTTTTTTCCTTTTTCCTTTGAAACGTCGTAATGATGGGCACCTCTCTTGTGTTTTTGCCAGTGCATCAATGCGTGATTCTTGTCAAGTATCTGCATTCTGTAAACGCCCAGATTTCTGATGCCAGTTTCCGGATGCTTTGTAGCTACAAGTCCAAAGGTTATGAATTTGCTGGCATCTTTTGGCCAGGTTTTTAAAATTGGAATTTTTTCAAATGAAGGCGAGTCATTAAAAACTTCTGTAACAGGTCCACTCTTTTCTAGCTTCGGAACCACATCAGTAATTTTTGAAAGCTCTGGAAGTTTTCTTATTTTATTAAAAAATCCAGTTGGAATGTCCATTTTCGTCATGTCTACTATTCGTTGACCGATTTCAGTAAAGTCTGAAGTTTCAAGACCAATCTCTAGTCTTCTGATAGAACCGAATGCGTTTCCTAGTACTGGAATTTCATAATTTTTTACATTATCAAAAAGGATTGCTGGTCCGTTCGAATACATAGTTCGTCTTAAAATCTCAGCTATCTCCAAATTTGCGTCGACTTCTGACGTTACTCTTTTCAGTTCTCCCTCTTTCTCTAACTCTTGGACGAACTGACCAGTATCCTCAATGGGCACGACTGTACTGGCTGAGCAGATAGTATAAGCTTAACTAGAATTGTGCTAGAGGCAAACTTTTAAAAAAAAATTAACACATGTGCTTTAATTATATTTTGTAGAGACTTTAGCATTGAATCAGCAAAAGTGTGCTGTTTGTAAAGGTGAAGGAAAGATTGTTTTGTTAGATAATCCATGTCCTTTTTGCAACGGCACAGGTGATTACACAAGAAGTGCTGAAAGTTATTTGGAGTCGCACATATGCCAATGTGTCTTTTTAGATAGAACAACATGCCCACTTTGTGGGAAAAAGTGTCATCACGATACACCTAACAAACCAAAAATTTTACTTGGACCAGTCTAATGATTTATCATCCGTCAGAGCGGAGGAAGTTCAGTCTTTTTGTCATGACCGCCTGAACCAAATTTGCAGTAAAAACACAACTCTGACTGCATGTGTGTTAACTTCTGTATTTGTATAGCTCCTATTCGCAATGCAAATTTCGTTATCAGTTTGTACTTTAGTGGCATACTTGGAATAACTTCATCCATGTACACTCTGTAGTGATCAGGACAGAACTTTAGTGTGACTTTTGTTGCTTCTTTTGAAGTTTTACTGACTACTTTTGCGGTATTGATTTGCTCCCGGATGTATTCATGTTTAGGACACGGACAATCCTTTCCACCTGGATGCTTGTATGCAGGAGTATTCTTCCAATCAAATCCAGGATAGTCTTTCTCGAAATCGTCCAATGATTCCATGTACATTTCGGCTTTTATAAAATTTGGTCGGAATTCTAGACCTCAAGGAATCAAAATGTAAATAAACCCCAAACCCGTGAAAAAAAAATACATGGCTAAACGAAAGTCAAAATCAAAATCAAAGAAAACAACTAAAAAAGCACTTGAAGCAAAAATTGCTTCGCTTGAGGCAAAGTTGAATCAGCTTTCTGCTAAAGCTGAAGCAAAAGCACCACCTCCACCACCACCGCCAAAACCAGCTGAAGCAAAAGCACCACCTCCACCACCGCCAAAACCAGCCGAGGCAAAACCTCCAGAGCCAACACCAGCTACAGTTGAGGTTGCAATGGGCGACTGGAGACAACAAGAATCTAAAACCCCTGGTTATGCAACGGCTCCAAACAGGTATTATTCTCAAAGAATTGCTAATCCACAAATAGCTTCAATGGGCAACTGGCAAGAGGAAAAAACAAAGACACCTGGTTTTGC
>JBHIDF010000041.1:0-5595 GCA_046759945.1 Nitrosopumilaceae archaeon | reverse complement strand
AGAACTTTCCTACCTGTGGTTCTATAGGTGTCATGTATGGAGGCAACGTCGGTCTTGGATACTTGAAGGCAGTCTCTAACGGGTCTGCAATCAGCATTAGGTTCACCATGTTGAAGAGCGGGAATGACATTCCGACCAATACTCCACCGAACAGTATCAAAGAGTGCTTGTTCTTCTTTGTTGCCCAGTATGCCAAGTCCAACAACATCGCGGATGGTATCCATACCGGTGTAACTATGAAGTCATATGGATATCCGAGAGAGAACCATGCGCCTTTTGCAATCCACGTGTAAACAGTAATAATTAATGCATAATACGTCGCTGTTCCTGGAACTCCTGTAAACGTCAGATAGTACGCTGCACCTACTGAGAGCATTAACGTTTGCGAAATTGAGAATATTACAAACGAAGTCCAAGCCCAGTCAGTATAGAAGATGTAGTCTCCTGCGTTAATAACCAGCAGTGTTCCGTTGACCGCTACCACTACTATAAACAAGTAATGGGTACATCGTCTAAGCCAGACCATTACCCCTAGTGAATAGGGTAAATATATAAAATTTTATCGCCTGGCTACGATCGACCTCTTCTGAGTATTAAAACAAGAAAAAGGGCTTGTAGGACTTTTAGAATCCTACGAATAGTGATATAAGTAGTGTTCCTGCCGTTACTCCGGCTACGGTTGCGCTTATTAATCCATTGCTCCTCTTGTTGCTACCTTCTTCTACTACTTTCATGCAGAAGATGTAACCAATTGCTTCTACGATTGTTAGGGTGATGAATGCATAGTGTCCACTAGGTGTTGGATATGCCCAAGGATAGTAGAAGTAACCAGCGGCTGTTCCACCAAAAGTAGCAAGCCAAGCAGCGATAAATGATAGAGTTATTAATCCACCATAATTTTCTACACGCCGTCCTATCATCTGGGCGACGTCGCCTGATGCTGCTCCGCCGCCTCCACCAAATCCTTTTGGAAGAGCCATTTCCTAATATCAGATGTCAAATCTTTTTAAGTCTTTCCTGAGGGCGTGATCAAAAGCCTGCGATCTTATATAAAAGAAAACAATTGTTAGTAATGCTTACCAGATAGGTACGCGATCTAGTCTTACCATTATTTGATAAAAAATTGAACATTCTATCCTATAGATTTCTCTAGAAAAATGGAAAAAAAGGGCAGTATTGTACGTCCTTTTCGTCTATGGGATGGATCTACTGTACAGTTTGCCTTCTAGGGCCATCTTGTACATCTCTGCAACGTATGGGTTCTCACCTGGCGTCTCTGCACCAAGTTCTACCAGTCGTGCATATACTCTTACTACATAGGCCAATGCGCCCATGAAAGCCACGACTACACCCATGTTAAACATCCAGTGGTTTGGAACTGCAAAGATTTCCTCTACGAACCAGAAGTGCCACATCTCATTGATTCCAATTGTGAACATGGTTGCCAGATAACCTAGGATGGTCATCTTAAGACCAGTGTTCATCGAGTTGTTTGGTCCTCTTAGGATTGGTACTCTTCTATCATAGATTGCCACAGCACCCCAACCAAGTGGGAGTGCTACAAAGTGGCTGTATAGCCACCAATGTGCTGGTGTGAAAGCGCTATCTCGAATAGAAGTCTGGTGTAATGAGCCATCTACAAAGTTGTCCACTTCCACGGATGCCGCAGTTGATCCCATTGCGATGACGATGAGCCATATCTTTTTCAGTCTATGGATCTCTACTTCCTTTGGTATCAGTGTAGGCATCTGTGCCATTAATCAAAGAGTATGTTTTTTTGTATATAAGGAGTGGGCTTCAGAAGGAGCTATTTTCTTCTAATTTAGTGAAAAAATAGCTAGAAAATCAAAGTTTTTTGCAAAACTAAAAGGAAAAAGTTCTAGAAAGAACATTCCTTTTCCTAGAGGCCGTCATGTTATACATAGATGTTAATCATGTTTCCTCTCTGATCCTGCCTGATCGCTACGATAAAACATATATCATTCTTCTTTGACGGATCAAGATAACGGGATAATCATGGTAGACACAAAATTACTCGCAGTCTCACTTGGTGTGATAATGGTATTAGGGACACTGGGTCCGAATTTGGCCAGCTTGGTTCAGAATGCGGATGCGCACGGAGTGCAGGCTCAATTACAAAGTCGTTTCGTGAGAATTGAAGATGAGACTTTCAATAGGCAGTCTTTACAGACTGGTGAGGTCATCACCGTAAGTGGGACGTTGGTAAGTCTCGTGGAAAGAGACCTGAGAGCATGGCTTTCAATCTTCTCTGAATCCACAAATGCAGGTAACAGATGGGAGATGCTAGCAAGAGATCCCCCAGGCAACGTCTTTGACCTCGAGGGAAACGAAGTGCTTGATTACTCTATGTCAGCAAGAGCTCTGGAGACAGGCGTTTATCACGTTCACACGCAACTCAACGTAGCTAGCATTGGTCCAGGACTTGGTCCAGGACAGACAGTGGTAGTATCCGGCGAACCAATTGTAAAACCAATTCCATACGGTAACATCGCGTATCAATCGATACTGATCGGTGTTGCATATGCGATAACATTTGCAACACGACCCTGGCAAGTAATCTAAACTACAAACTTTCTCTTTTTCATTTTATCATTGTAACATCTTCTAATAATTTTTTATGAGTAATTCAGAATGTCCTTTCCTCTTTTTAGAATCAGAGTTTATGTTACGATTTGCATCTACTTCTAAGATGTTACTGCACAAGGGGGAAAAAAGATCGACAACTTCTTTTGATTTAGAGTTTGACAACATTACTTTGCAACCTTTTTCATCTAATTTTTTCATGAAATCAAGAAGTCTTTTTTGTTCTTCATATCCAAAGTCACAATGTGTATAACTTGTAAAGTTAGCAGTTGAGCTTATTGGTTGGTATGGTGGATCAAGATAGATGAAATCATTTTTTTCTGTGTGATCAATAATTGCAGAGAAGTCTTGACACTTGATTAAAATTTTACTAGACTGCAAAGCATTACTCACGGCAAAAAGATTTTCCTTGTTAACGATGTTTGGTTTTGCGTATCTACCTATTGGTACGTTGAATTTACCTTTACTGTTAACTCTGTACAGGCCATTAAAGCATGTCCTGTTCAAAAAAATAAATCTAGAAACTTTTTCAATCTGGTCTTTTGGGTTGTCTTTTCTCATAGAATAATAGTATGATTTTGGATTTTTGAAATAATTATCAGAATGACACTTTAGTAATGTAATTAGCTCGCCTACTTTGTCTCGTATTGTAACATATGCCAGTATTAAATCAGAATTTAAATCAGATATGTAGCATTTCTGTCGTGGATTCTCTGATAATAAATGAAATAGCAGGGCGCCTCCACCTAAAAATGGTTCAAAGTATGAGTTGTATTTCTTTGGCATGTGGTGAGTCAGAATAGGCAAAAGTTGTCTCTTTCCACCAGCCCACTTGACGAATGGTTTTGGTACGAGAGTTAGAATTTGATTGTACTGATGTTTCAATAAGCAATACTGTAAACTCATTTATTCTGCCACCAAGCCAACAAAAGATCACATGATGTGCAATATTTTTTAATCTAAGGAAGGCGAATTTCATAAGCTTCGAGCGGGGTCCGAACCCGCGACCTTTACCTTACCAAGGTAACGCTCTACCAGGCTGAGCTATCGAAGCATGAAGATGTCGTCTGATAATTCCTTTTTAAAACGTTTTATTTCTGTAACTTTTAGCTATAAAGTTGCCGCAGGGGTAGCCGAGACTGGCCAAAGAAGGCTATTGCTTTTGGATGCGCGGGACTTAAGATCATATAATGAGTGATCCCGTCTCTTAGGAGTCCGTGGGTTCAAATCCCACCCCCTGCACCTTTTTTCTATTTTGAGTGCTTGATACCCTTCTTACTTAAAATTTCGTAAACATCAGGTAGTGAAAATACAAAACCAATGTGGAAACAATCCTTTTCTTCACATAACAAACAATAGAGTTCACCGTTTTGAACGGCAACTTCGGCAATTCTGTTCTTGATGTTGTCTTTGATCACAACCCTGTCATCATCTACTGCAACTTTTTCAAGTTTAGGCGCATGTCTTGCGAAGGTTTTGTCTTTTTGCATCATGTCTTCCAGTAAGTAGGTGACGTAACCAGCAAAACTGTTGACCCCTTTTCTGGCAAGTTCCTGCTTGTTTTTATTAAAAACTTCATAGAATCTATTATAGACAGATTCTGAGATTGTTATAGACTTAAAGCCCGCCTTTGGCATTTTACTTACCTGTTACCGTACTTTAAAGTACACAAATATTTAACGTTTTTGTGTAACAAGGATTCACATCAGATAACAAAGGCACCAACGCAAAGAACAAACTTGCAAAACACCATTCCCTACCCCTAACTTTGCCTTTAAAAAATGGATGAACTAATTATGAGAAGTATATCGCAAACAGAATAATTGTGAACTTAAGCGCACAGCTTTATACTAGATAACAATCGTGAATTCATGTGGCACGTGGATATCAAACTAGCGAGATTAAAGAAAAACTGATTGATATTTTACGAAATTCAAAAACTGGTTTCTCTGGAATTGAACTTGCAGAAAAACTGGGAGTTAACAGAGTTACCATGACAAAATATCTTAATATTTTTGCAGCGGAAGGACTTCTCAAACAGAAAAACATGGGGAAAATTAGTTTATGGTATATAGAAGAAGGAGTTGAACAACTCAGCTTCCCCGCTGATTTCTTTAGGGTCAAAACCAAGTACTTTGAATATTTGACCTCAGGAGCAAAACAGCAAGTCTATAACCTGATTAGAAACTCATATCACTCTGGCGCCGTTCCTCAAAAGATACTAACTGAAGTAATCAATCCTGCGATCAATTCTGTCAATGACCTTTATGAAGGTGGCAAGATTGGAAACTCGGAAAAAAAATTTCTTAATAGTATAATTTCTAGTTCTATACAAATTCTAAACTTATTAGACCTGGACGAAGATTCTAAGAAAAACGCTATTATCTTATCAGCGGATCCGGAAAGTTCTCTTGTAGCAGAAGCCGCGTCTGCGGCATTTCACGTTGGTGGCTGGCAAGTATCAAATCTTGGAGATTTGTCTTCAGCGATTGACGTTATGTTTGATATTGATATTCAAAAATTCTTAAACAAAGCATGGAAACAAAGACAAGGTATAATGATAGTGACGGTCTTTTCAGCGACCGAAGAAGGAATCAAGTTTTTTTCAGAAGCCGTAGCATCAGGTAAGGAAAAATACGGAAAGTTATTTTATCTTGCACTCTGCTCAAAGCTCGCAAAAAAGACTAAAACCAAGGTTGATTTTATATCAGATGATCTAGAAACTTTGTTGCAATGGTCCGACACTATTTATGAAAGCTATTTGCAAAAACCATAGAGTTTTCTCAGTTTCCGTGAAAAACTAACTACGATTTACAAATTTTCGTTATAATGAATGGGCCGAGTGAGATTCGGACTCACGACCTTTCGATATCTGAATAAGTTTATCAGTCGAACGCTCCAGCCAAGCTGAGCTACCGGCCCACGAAATTTTTCGCAAGCTACAGCCATTTAAGTTTGCTGGCTTTTCCACTTGATGGAACAACCAATTGA
>JBHIDF010000040.1:0-5651 GCA_046759945.1 Nitrosopumilaceae archaeon | reverse complement strand
GTTTATAATTTAAAATCTAGTCTACTGGTTCACCAGTTATGCCGCGTTTTGTTAAGCTATAGGATATGCTCTATTGCCTTTTGGATGTCTCCAGCATTGATTACGTTTCCTTCCATCAGTGCCTCAAGAAGTCTTAGAACTAGTAACTCGCCAGTGGCACCTGCAACAGTTTGTGGAATGATCACGCACACATCGCTTACTAGTATGGTGACTTCGTCATCCTTTCCGCCTTTCCAGTCTCTTGGTATACCAATATAGTAATAGTTCGAATCCTGGTTACTTAGATCTTGGTATAAAACTTCAACCATACTGTGCGCAAGGAGGATGCATGATAAAAACCAAGTCTAAGTTATTTATTATTAAGATGTGATGTTTCCTGCATGAAAGATATCAGATTAGAACTAGAATCCAAAGATATCACTCCGCACTCTGAAATAAAGGGAAAAATTTCTGTTAGATATCCTGGAAGGTATGATGGTGTGGTAATAAACACTCAGATTCTTAATTCAAACCATCTCATAACCTACAAATCATATAACGGAAAAAAAATATCACAAAATCACTCTCGTTTGTTCATAAGTAAAGATGATATGCCCAACGACAAAGCGGAGTTCACTGCTACCATGGATTTTGAGCCTAGTCAATCTCATGACGTAAAATTTCGTGTTTCCATAATTGAACAACACAAAGAGATAGAAAGTGATATACAGTTTGTGAAACTTTCGGCTTAGAATCTAACCTTTGTTATTATTAACTTACCTGTCATCCAAGGATGTGGCTCGCAATGATAGGAGATTTCAGCTGCTTCTGTGAAGAGAAATTCATAAGTCTCACCTGGTTTTATCACGCCGTGTGATCCAAATTCGCCGCTGTAAGAATCTTTATACGGTTCATCTGGCGTTACGGTGTGAGGTGTATCATCAATATTATCCCAAATTAACTTGTTATCAAAAGAAAGCTGAATGTTTACCAGCTTTGGTATAAAGTTGTCCTGTTGTTCAGGACTTGATGAACCCAGAATCATATTAATTGTAGTCACTCTTGTGGGATTGAGAATTTCCTCTTCGACTTCGGGTTTTGCGAAAAGCTCGGGAAGGTAGTACAGTTGGTAATATGAAATGCCCACTGCCAGGCCAACTATCATAGCTATTATTCCTATTCCGTAAGCATGGCTTGATGTTGGTTTGCTCAACATTTCTGCATGATTTTTAAAAGTCTTATAAAGTTTCTTTAGGACGAAAAAGTTCTAAAGATAATTTACGGGTTTTTGAGGTCAGCTGCTCCGACCGTGGGATTCTTACTAACTTCTGAGACTGTAGCTTTAACTT
This sequence comes from Nitrosopumilaceae archaeon, assembly GCA_046759945.1. Taxonomy (GTDB): domain Archaea; phylum Thermoproteota; class Nitrososphaeria; order Nitrososphaerales; family Nitrosopumilaceae; genus JAEHKU01. The sequence goes on along the minus strand of JBHIDF010000040.1, from coordinate 4,323 downwards.
CAGGAGCTACCTGAGGAGCTTCTTTTTTCTCTTGACCACTTCCACTTTCTTCTTTTCCTTTTTCTGGTAGTTGTGCTGTTGCAGTGGGAGGCCTCGCTTCAATTGGTTTTGCTTCATCTTTTGTAATTGCAGGGGGTGGGGGAGGAGGAACTTTTTTTGATTCACTGAGGGAATATCTGTAAACATGGAATAGCCCAGCAAAAACAAGCAGTATCAACCCTGTGAGGAACAGATTGAAATTCTTCATTCCTGCAAGTGCTGCATTATAAGCTGCAATATTGAGATATACTTGGAATGCTAAAAGTGCAACAATAAGCCAGTTAAGCCATTTTCCTGATAAGTTGATTTGAGCTACTTTTTTTGGGCCCTTTGATGCAGCAAGCTTTGCTTTTCTTTCAGCTTCTTTGGCCATCTTTATCATCATGTAACTGAATCCAAATCCCAGCGGTACAAGTAAAATCATTACAAGGTAGAAGTATATTGGATCGATGACTAGTCTCTCGACTAAGGGCATCGTAGTATCTGGTGAAATATAGAATCCCCAGTAAGTCGTTACCATGATTTGAGTTATGCCAACGATTCCAATCGCAGTGATGATGGGGCGGTCTTTCCATGAGAACTTCTTGTATCTATCAATGAATGGTATCAGCAAAAGCGACAAAATGAATAGTCCCGGCCAGAGAACACCTGTCACAAACTTATCATACTGTGTTCTCAAAAATGCGTAGAGACCAGTTAGGTACCATTCTGGAACCGTAATGCCAGGCGGTACCGTTGGCTCAAACTTGAAACCTAGGTCAACAGGAAAGACTCCGCCTGTGATAAAAACGGCGCCAGAAATGCCCATAACCATAGGGACATCAAAGACCAGAAATCTTGGCATGTGAATTGCCATCAACCCAAGCATTACGACTGGAAGGATGAAGACATGCTGTGCATAAAACCTCAGTACAAAGTCAGCAAATCCTGCACCAAACATAGCATCACGTATAGTAGGACCCGCAATAGGGATAGCGTTTGTAAGCGATGCGGCAATACTAATTGCAAGTTCGGCACGCTCACTGAAAATAATATCGTAACCAGTAAAAGCCTCAAGTATTGTGACAGTTCCAAGGATGACGCCTGTGACCCAAAGAATTTCGTTTCGTATTTTGTATCGTCCGCTAAAATATTGATAGTACATGTGTAGGATTGCCAAGAGAACCATTGCGTTTGATGCGTGGTAGTGTATGTTTCTCATTGCGAAGCCATAGGGAACGACGTCGTTGATTTTTTCGACACTATCCCAAGCTCTATCTAATATAGGTTCATAGTAGAACATTAAAAGTGCGCCCGTTATTCCAAGAATTATGAACATAATGAACGTCAGCATTCCAAGGAATCCGAGTGGATTTACGAACCTAGCTGGCGTTGAAAACTTGACAGCTAAGAAAATTGTTCTATCGAAACTATCCCAAACCCAGTAAATGAATAATACGACTGCGTTCTTACGCTTTAAGGAAACGACCATAACCTACTACTCCGTTTTGGTTAACTCCCCACTTTGCAGGTAAGATCCAGATAAAACCATTGGCATCTGCCTCCAAAGTGAGCTGGGGAAGTACGTTTGATGGAGGTGCCTGAAGTGCTGCTGGTCCGGCAAACGCTTTCCCAGTAACTGAATCATACATACTGCCATGACATGGACACTCCATTCTCTTTCTCCCTTCATCGGGCCAGTATTTCCAAAGACACCAAAGATGTAAGCAGATCTTGCTATAGGCACGAAAAGAACTTAAGTCGTTTTTAGCGCCACCACGCTCTTCTGCAAGTCTAATCAAGTCCCACTTTCTAAAGGCTTCTTCGTCTAGCACCCTGTCCCCTGTCCGCGGATAGGTAATGGTCTCAGCATGATTTGCTGGAAAGGTGTTAATATTTGCCTGATTTCCGTCTGGCAAGATTGCCTTGGCTTTTACCGCCTTTGCAGTCGTTGGGTTTGGCATGAAATTTCCCCACGGAACAAATGGTGCAAACGCAAGTCCGGTTCCTCCTGCAGCAAGTAATCTCAAAAAGTCACGTCGTGATAGTTCACTCCTGCGAGCAGAGTCCTGATCCGACATGCTAGCTGTCGTTGTCGGAAAATTGCTTATAAACCTTGTTTCGATTTTTTTGTGAAATTCTAATTTTTTTAAGTGCTACAAAAACAGAACCAATTCCGATCGCGCCTCCGATAATTATTCCAATCAAAAGTAAATTGTTTTGGTCAACAGCTTCTTTTGTTTCAAGTATTGAAACTACACTGTGGTCCACATTCACGGTAATAACTTTAGATATTTGATTTCCCGCTTTGTCCTTTGCTGAAACTTTAATGTCGTATTTGCCGTCTTCTACTGCTTTTGTGTCAAATTTAACAGATTTTTCATCAGATACTGTTTCACCATTTGGCAGTACGACTGTTATCCCTCCAACCTCTGCTAGGTTTCTCTCCATTATTTCAAGATCAATTGTAACGATATTTGATATAGTTGAACCATTTCTTGGTGACTTTACAACAAGTGTGGGAGGCAAGTTATCCACTTTGAATGAAAACTCCTTTGTTGTGCTATGTCCTACGGTATCGCTCACAAATATCTTTAGCTGGTGTATTCCATCTGTCAGCAGCTCTTCAGGTATAGAAAATTCTGTATCAGCTACTTCAAGCTCGTTTCCATCAAGATAGTACTTGATAACATCAGGATTCTCTTCCACTATTTCTGGCTTGACACCAAATGTGCTGTTAACAAATTCTGGTATGTCAAACAGTATCTCAGGACTCTTTTCATCGGGCAGTATTGTTGAAAACTTGGCAGCAACTGTGATAGGTTCGGCTAATGATCCCCCACCAAATAACGTGGAGTGCATCAATAATGTGTAAGTACCAGTTTGATTTATTGGAGCAAACATGACTGTTGATGTTGCATCTTTATTTTTAATCGGATAGAAACCACCGCCCTCACTGAATGGGGTTATACCAAGCCAGTCGCCTGTGGGCCAGTTTCTAAATGGACCAAGTACTCCTGGCGGTACGTTTGTTTGTACAATTCTCCCTTGTGGGTCTATGAAAAATACTGAAAGATTTGTGTCCTCGTCTTCCCACGAAAGCTCAATTGATGCAGTGTTTATCGTACTGTCCTCTACTTCAAAATAGTAATGCCTCCAGTCTCCAGCGGTGTACCTGTTTACCATATCAAACGCTCCATTGATGTAACCAGGACCATACAGTACGTCTTCTGTCTGCGATCCTTCTATTACAGTTAGCATGTCTTTTGGTTGAATTTTCTTTTTTACTGCAAACGATATAGGTGCATTTACTGTATGTGAATCACCTTCAAATGTGATAAATCCTTGGTAAACACTGGGAAGAGCGTTCGTTGGGGCAACAATAGTTACTGTCACGTCAGCTGTACCTTTTGGTGGCACCTGAATAGTTTTTTTGTCTACCCATAAAGCACCCCATAGATCTTTCTTGTAATAACTCGCTGTGACGATATAGTCCATTGAAGTTGCGTTCTTTTGTGTATCACCAAACCAGTAAGAATATCTTTTCGGTACGGGATAAATACCAAGCAGTGGAGTGTTTTCAATTTTTGATTTAGGGTCTGAGACCCTTATCTCCTGCACTGTACCCCATGAGCCCCCTCTATTTACTAGCGACAGCTCGTTGCTTGTTATCTTGGTATCGTTGTTTTTATCAGCCCAGTCATATAGATAAAGAGATGAAATCCTCATATCGTTTGCGTAGGTTTCATCTGTCTTGTTCATAAACACGGAAAAAGGAAAGTTTACACTTAAAATCATCAAAGAAGCATCTTGTGGTATTTCTTCGGGTTCTTCATAGAATGAAGAAAGATTCTCAAATTGCCTTACATCCTCAAGATGGATATAGTTAGGGCTGAAAGCATCTGACTTGTTCAGAATTGGGTCTTGAACTCGTACTTTGGTAGTGCCATTAAACTGTGTTTTTTTGATTAATTCAAGTGTTTGTGGCATTATTCTAACTTCGATTGTTCTATCTGTTGGATTCTCTACAGTAAACGTTGCAGAGGCCCTTTCTCCCGGATACAATCTACCACCAAACCAAGAGGTTGAAGGAAAAGTTTCGTCAGTTAATTGAAATTTATCAATCCCAAACGAAGAAGAATTTACAGTGTTAATTCCAACATCTAAGATTTTTTTAATGTTAGAGAACGAAGCGTCATTATAAACAATGAACATACCGTCTTTTCCTTTTACAAAATCTAGTGCCCCTTCCACATTTACAAGTCCTGCTCCCTGTGTAAACGGGTCGCTTTGAAGGTCAGTAGC
>JBHIDF010000039.1:0-5696 GCA_046759945.1 Nitrosopumilaceae archaeon | reverse complement strand
CACAAATCAAAATTGCTGTAATATCAAAATTACAAGTTATGCGTTCGCATTCAGTTTCTGCAGAAGGAGGCACGGCAGCTGTTATTTTTGAAGATGAAGGAGATTCATTCGAGTCCCATGTTTACGATACGGTGAAGGGAAGTGACTTCCTTGCGGATCAAGATGTGGTGGAAAGACTTGTTTACACGATGCCTTCAGAAATTTATCAGCTGGAACACTGGGGAATGCCATGGTCTAGGAGAAAAGATGGCCAAATAGAGCAAAGAAATTTCGGTGGTTATAGTTTCCCGCGTGCTTCATATGCACAAGATAAGGTTGGATTTTACGAAATGCAGACGTTGTATGATACGTGTCAAAAATTTGACAACGTTGAATTTTACAATGAATGGTTCGTGACATCAATCGTACATGATGGCCAGCGTTTTTGTGGAATAACAGCTATTGAGATGTCTTCGGGTACTTTTTACACAATAAAGGGTAAAGCTTTGATAATTGCAACGGGGGGCGCAGGAAGACTTTATAGCTTTTCCACTTATGCATTAACATCTACTCCGGATAGTCTGGACTTAACCTATAGAGCAGGAATGGCCCTCAAAGACATGGAGTTTGTACAATTCCACCCCACCGGCATTTTGCCATCGGGAATTCTGATTACAGAAGGAGCGAGGGGAGATGGGGGTTATTTAATTAACAATCGTGGCGAGCGATTTATGAAAAATTATGCCCCAGAAACGATGGAACTTGCGCCAAGAGACATTGTCTGTCGTTCAATGGTAACTGAGATACAGGAAGGGCGGGGCTTCAAACATGAGACAGGGGTAGATTGTCTCAAGCTTGACCTGAGACATCTGGACGATGACGTGATAAGAGAAAAACTTGCTGGCGTTCGTGAAATTTCAATGAAATTCTCTGGAATCGATCCGGCTAAAGAGCCTATAGAAGTTTGTCCAGCCTGTCATTACATGATGGGAGGAATACACACTGACATTGATGGAGCTACAGAAATCCAAGGTATCTGGGCAGCGGGAGAAGCTGCATGTAATAGTACTCACGGTGCAAACAGACTAGGAGCAAATGCCACAGGAGAATGTCTAGTGTGGGGAAAAGTAACTGGAGAGCTTGCTGCGAAATATGTTACGAATTGTAAAACACCACCTTTTCCAACACATCTAGTTGAAAAAGAAGAAACAAGGATTTATGATGGAATATTTCGCGGACGTGGCGAGGTAAATCCGTACGAAGTAAAACAACAACTAACCGACGTTATGAGTAATAGGGCATATGTTTACAGGAATGAAACTGATCTGGTTACTGGCTTGAAGGAAATACGAGAATTGAGAGAAAGGACTTGGAAACACGTAGATGATAAGGCAAAAGAATACAATACAAATTTCACAAACGTCATAGAACTTGATTCCATGTTTAGGATTGCTGAAGTTGTGTTAGTGGGAGCAATCTATAGGAAAGAGTCAAGAGGTGCACACTCTAGAACGGATTATCCTAAAAGGGATGACAAGAACTTTTTACACCATACACTTGCATACTACGCAAAAGAACCAGTTATTAAGACACATCCTGTAACTATCACCAAATACAAACCTGTTGAAAGGAAGTACTAGGAATGGAAAGACAAACCAACAAAGAGGGAATCAAGGGCTGGCTTAATCCTGCGCGTTATGGAATAGAACGTTTTGCGTATTGGTTGATGAGACTTACTGGACTTGGTTTGCTAGCATATTTCGTAGCTCATATTGTAGAAACAGGTGTTATCGTGGACGGGAAAGAAGCATGGAATAAAATGCTTGAATTAACTCAAACAACTGAAGGCCACATAATACTGGCTTTGGTAATAGGGATGTCAGTCTTTCACACAGTAAATGGAATTAGGGTTATGTTGGGACATGGTGGAGTTGGGGTTGGTAGGCCTGGGAGACCAGATTATCCGTATAGGCCAGAATCGCTAAATTATAAGCATAAACTTTGCATCTACGCCTCTATCGGTCTTGCGGCTCTAGCAATGATGTATGGTCTTGGAGTAATGTTTGGTGAGTGATGTGCGAGAAAGCATAGTGATGAAAATACATTATGGAACAGCTGTTGGAGCAGTCGCATTAGTAGCAATTCATATTCTTTTTAGAATGACGCAAAATTTTTCCGAATCGCTGCAATTTGAAAGCGTAATCGCAAACTACGAGTTTCTACCTTATGCTCTTTTACTTGAAGCTATTTTGATTTTAATTTCGATCCATGGGTTCAACGGGCTCCGAGTAATTCTGCTGGAGCTAAGACAGGGTAGTACATACGAAAAGTCAGTTACATATGGTTGTATCGTAGCAATGGCTGCCGTCATTCTGTATGGTTCAAGAACTATACTGGTAGCTAGCATGGGAATGGTATAACAGTGACTACAATATCACCGCAACTTTCAGAAGAAAAACCAACGACGGTTGAGTCTCCCAACAAATCAATTACTCTGAGGATATCAAAATTCAACCCAAAAACTGATTCGTCCCCACATTTTGATGAATTTAACGTTCCCTATGGAAAGTGGACAACTGTTTTAGATGCAATTTTGACTGTTAAGCAACACTTTGATCAATCAGTAGGCGTTCGATACTCGTGTAGACAGTCATCATGCGGTTCTTGTGGTATGAAGATTAATGGAAAGCCATCTCTTGCTTGCTATACAAAAATATCTGAATTGAACTCGAACATGATCACCGTTGAGCCTATGGATAACTTTCCAATAATTCGTGATTTGGCTGTAAGTTTTGAAAGAATGTTTTCAACCCATAAGAAATTGAGACCTTACATTATTCGAGAAGACACCGAAGTTTCCGCAAACACAAAAGAGTTTCTTCAGACTCCAGAAGAGGTAGAAAAGTACCTCCAGTTCTCTTACTGTATAAAGTGTGGGTTATGCAATTCTGCATGTCCAACTATGGCAACAGACTCTTCATTTATTGGTCCTCAAGCCCTTACCCAAGCATATCGCTATGTAGCTGATAACCGAGATAAGGGCAAAAAGGATCGCCTCAAAATAATTGACGACTCTCATGGGATTTGGAGATGCCATTTTGCAGGCTCATGCAGTAAGGTTTGTCCGAAAGGCGTGGATCCCGCAATGGCAATCCAGTTGCTGAGAGGGTACCTAATGGGTTTCAGAAAATAATAACGCCTATTGCTTCTTTGGATTTGGGCTTGAGTTCACTTGGTTGTTTATTTGTTCTGCCATAAAGTGGTTTGAAACATTTAGTTTCACATCGTCAACACCATCTAACTTTAACAGGTTGTCATGTACGTCTTGTGCTATTTTGAAGCCAAAAACTGCCGGACAAAATGGGCTGGTCAAATGAAGATCAACTTTAACAGAGGAACCGTTTATGTCGACATTATCAATTAACTCCAACTCGGTTATGGATACACTAATTTCAGGATCAACGATCTTGGATAACTCATCGAACATCTTCCTTCTTAATTCCTGAACTTCTTGGGTCATAACGAAAAATCATCTATGCTATATATAACCATTCTAAATCCTACACTTATGTATCGGTCACGGCTTGACAAAAATCTCGATGCACATACACTAGAGTACCTTTCATCAGTTTCAGAGGACTCTGAGATTGCACAGTACGACATTTTGGGAAGTCAAGCTCACGCCATCATGCTCTTTGAAAACAAAATCATTACCAAAAAAGAAGCAACGAAAATTTTGTCTGCACTTGAAAAACTAAAAAAACAAAATTTCCTACAAAAAACAGAGCACGAAGATATTCATGAATTGATAGAATCTCTTGTAGTAAAGAGCACAGGTTCCCGAGTTGGTGGAAAGATGCATACCGCACGATCAAGGAACGATCAGATCTCACTAGACATACGCATGAAAATACGCGATGATATCAATACATTATGTTCCCATCTTCTAGAGTTGATTGACACGTTAGTTTCAGTTGCAGAAAAAAATCAAAAAACAATGATGCCACTTTACACGCATCTACAACATGCCCAAGTCGGTGTTTTTTCTCATTACCTGCTAGCCTATGTAGATGCCCTCTTTAGGGATATTGATCGACTCTATGTAACTTATGGAAGAGTCAATGAATCTCCACTAGGAGCAGGACCCATCGGTGGTACTAGCTTGCGAATAGATAGACACAGTACCGCAAAGATGTTGGGGTTCAAAGGATTGGTCGAAAACACCATCGATGCTACGGGAAGTAGGGATTTTGTGGCTGAATACGTAGGGACTGTTGCTATTCTGATGACAAACCTGAGTAGGATTGCTGGAGATTTTATCCTTTGGTCATCATCCGAGTTTTCATTCATAGAGCTTTCCGACCAATTCGCATCACCATCCAGTGTTATGCCGCAAAAAAAGAATCCAGACATTCTTGAGCTGATAAGGGGTAAAACCGCTCAAATAATTGGATATCAAACATCCATTCTTTCTACAGTAAAGGGACTTGCATCTGGTTACAGCAGAGATCTTCAACAAATCAAAATAGCAATCTGGCCAACCTCAGCAATCGCAATTTCAACTCTTGTGGTCCTTAATTCAGTGCTGAAAACAATGAAGGTAAATAAGCAGAAAATGAAAAAGGCAACAGACAGCGGTCACTTAATTGCATTGGATGTCGCAGAACATCTAGTAAAGAGGGGGATTCCCTTTAGGACTGCTCATAAAGTTGTCGGAGGACTAGTACAAGTCGCCCACAATTCTAAAAGACCTCTTTCAAAACTAACAGTTTCTGAAATAAGAAAATCAACAAAAGAATCACAAGTTAATGCTAAAGATTTGCATAAAATAATACAGTCGACTAGCCTAGAGTCATCTCTTCACGAAAGAACCTCCCTTGGCTCTTCGGGAATAGCTGAACAAAAACGCATGATTTCGGACAGGGAAAAAAAGATTTTGGCTTATCAAGGTGGCGTAAAGAAGAGGTCAAATGAAGTGAAAAGCGCACTGCAACATCTCACAAAGAAAGTAAAAGCAATAGTAAAATAAAACCACGATACTCGTTAAGGCTGCATTTGTCCTATTTTTACTAAAAAGTCACGAAATTGATGTAGTAATCTTGACTCACACCGTGATTTTGGTTCACACCAGTTTTGATAAAAATTTCTCGAAATGAGTGTACAACATGTTTCAATTCGTGGAACCACACAAAGAAAATTCTAACTACACTACGGGCCAAACATGGGGGGCATTAAAGAAGGCATGGAGAGGCTTCAAAATAGCGAAAGGTCAGGCTGATGAATCTAGGATGAAGGAGTATGCCCAAAAAATTAGAACCCTCCAGCATGATTTGAATGTCAAACAAACTGAATTTCCTCAATTTGGCTTAAGTTAGTTAGATCATCTTCCTTTTTTTGGTGCTTAAACACTGGAACTGCCTAGAATGAATCATAAACAATGAGATCAAGATACTCCTCTCAAAAATTTGAAACAAATTGTACTAAACGAAAAGATTCTATCGGGTCCGGGGGGAGTCGAACCCCCGACAGCCGGATTAAAAGTCCGGTACTCTACCTGGCTGAGCTACGAACCCACAGCAACGATCTCTTTTCGCATATAATTTAGACTTTTAAAAATTCTCGATTTAATAGAAACTTTTAAACAGAAAGTTTCTCTCTCTAATCTCGCGCCCTTGTAGTATAGTGAGAACTGGAAAACATCCATATCTCGTACAACC
>JBHIDF010000038.1:0-5705 GCA_046759945.1 Nitrosopumilaceae archaeon | reverse complement strand
CCAAACTTGCTTGTTTCCATATCTTCTTTGATGGCAAGCTTGACCTTCAGATTCTTCTGTTCTACCTTGCTGGTCAACCACGTGAGGAACTTTTTTTCAAGTCCCTTCCCCTTTAGCTTATCAAAGTCAGGACCCATTTGGTCTGCAAGTTTTTGAACCAATTCTTTGTTTACAGAAACAACATAGAAATGCCAGCCAAATGCAAACTCCGAATCCGTAACGACAAAATCGTTTTCACTATGCACCATCTCTTCTAAGGTTCGCAGCGTAGATGTGATTTCTTTGCTTGTTTTATCATAATCGGTAGCTGAGACGTTAACGGTTAATCTTTCTTCCAACATAGAACATTTTCCTATTCTCAATAAAAGGTTGACTAAACTCGATGATGTGAATGATTTTATTTTAGAAGATGTTCGACTTCTATTCCAAAAAAAGTACGTAGTATGTGGATGTAATTTCGGATTGGCGGAGGGATCTCGTCTTCACACGCAATGCCCATGTTTTTTGCGTTAATCCATATGATAAGTGATTGAACGATGGTGAGAAAACGCTCATTGCTGGCATCTGGACTTGCTATTGCTTTGGTATATCTTTCAGCAAATTCCCACGCAGTTATAAAATCAATGCACTCGGTCCCAAATATTGCTAAAACTTGTTCTTTCAAATTTTTTGTCTTTTTGAAAGGTGAAATGTTTAGAATGTAAGGAAAGTCTACCTTGTCAGGCATATATTCTGGTAGCGGACTCCAAAGGGTCACTATTTTGCACCCCGCTTTAAGGCTCGAAAATTTTACGGTCATCTCTTCAATTATTTGAGAATCTGAAAACCAAAACAGAATTATTGTCGCGTCCTTGATTTCTGAATCTAAAATATCCTCGCACTTCAAATGACAATTTTTAAATTTTTTTTCTACCAACATCTTTGTAGCTTCTGCTATCTTTTCCTCGTTCTTGTCAATGCCTACTGCCTTTTGTACTCCAAATTCTTCTATCGCCAAGGCAATTCCTTTTGCGTCCCCACACCCTAGGTGATAGAAAACGTCGTTCTCGTTGGCTTCAGCAAATTTTAGTATGTCTCTTAACGATTGTTCGGGAAGTTGTACCGCTTCTCCTGAAATTATTGATTTTGGAAGGGAATCAAGAAATTTTTCTATTTTCACGAATCGATTAAAACAAAACGAAATTTATTCTCTTATACCCTCAAGTGCAGATACTGCTTGCCATAACGTAGTTCTGACATACGAGGGTAAGTTGGGATCTTGTGTGATATCATCCAGTGAGCTAATCACGTTTGCTGCTCGAACAGAAATTGAGTATTCTTCGCTTTTTAGTTCTTCTATCATTTTTGCTATATTGTTTCTGATGTTTCTTGGTGTTGACGGACTATTTGCAACATCGGTTAACGTCGTGACAGCGTTGTTAAAAGATTCAATATTTCGTTCTTCCTTGTTAGCCATGACAATCACCACATCATGTTATATTGACATGATTTAAGTTTGTATTTAGATCTCTAAAAATACACTATCTGATTCTACTACAACTTTGTAAGAGTTCAAGTCATTAAGCTTTGTCGCAAAAGCAATTAGCTTACCGCTTTTACAATCCCATGTGGAACCATGCCAAGGGCAGGTAACAGTGGAACCATCTATGGTTCCTTCAGACAGACTAGCACCTGAATGAGTACAGGTATCGTCCATTGCAAAGAAATTTCCATCTACATTAGCTATGAGAATCTGTTTTCCATCTGCAGTCACTTTTTGCATCTTGCCTGGTGGTATATCAGAAGTCTTACCAACCATTATTTTTCCCATGACCAGCATTTAATAAATTAGTCTTAATAGTTTTTCCACGATCACACTAATGATGAAAATTCGTAAGGCTAAACCGGAGGACAAAAAGGCAGTGTTAGAATTTTGTAAATCAACTTTTTCTTGGGGTGACTATATCTCTGACGTATGGAACAATTGGATTTCAGAAGGTAAGTTGCTTGTGGCATTTGAAAAAAATAACCCGATCGGAATTTGCCATGCTTACTTTTTACCTCGCAAAAAACAGATGTGGGTTGAGGGAATAAGAATAGATTCCAGACATAGAAGAAAGGGATATGCCCAAAGACTCGTTTCACAAGCAGAATCATTTGCACAAAAAAACAATTTCAAAAAATCCCAAATGCTTGTAGAAATTAGTAATGCAAAATCATTAAGGCTTGCAAAAAAACTCCGATACAAAATTGAAAGCCTGTGGAAGTTTTATTCTCTTCCTCCAAAAAGACAAACTCAAAAATCCCCTGTAAGGTTTGCAAATAATGCTTCTCAAATTCTACGATTAATTCCCTCCCCCACAACAACCTATGTGAAATCTTGGAGATGGATTCCTTTAGATAGGCTTGAGATAGAGAACCTAATCAAAAAGAAGAAAATTCTAATATCAAAACACGATGGTGAAGTAGATGGTTTAGGTATACTTGTCGAATCTGAACACTTTCCAAAAATCATTCAATTCACTCTAATTTTCGGGAAAAAGAAAGGGTTAGTTGACATTCTTCATTTTATTCAAGATTTTGCTCGTACCATGAAATATGAAAGAATTCAATTATTGACCAAAGAAAATCTTTCACTAAAGTTAGATGGGCTAGAAAAAAGATATTCCTTTTATCTTATGGAGAAAAATCTCTAGTTTAAGAATCGACAAATTTCACGGTATTCTCAAGCTTTCCTAGGTTTTCTATTTCCATTTCTATTTTGTCACCATCTCTCAAAAAAACAGCATTTGGTTCGTCTAACATAACTCCTGCTGGAGTTCCAGTAGAAATGATATCTCCTTTTTCCAAAGTCATGACCTTACTTAACATCGAAACAATTGTAGGAATTTTCAAAAACATGTTCGACGTGGATGAATCCTGCTTAACTTCACCATTTACCTTTGTAACCATCCTAAGATTTTGAGGATCTTTCACCTCGTCAGATGTAGTTATCCATGGGCCACATGGAGCAAACGTATCAAACCCCTTCGCACGTGTAAATTGCTTGTCTTTTGCCTGAATGTCCCTAGCTGTAACATCATTTAGGATCATGTATCCAAATATCGCTTGTTTTGCTTCCTTTTCGTCTATGTTTCTACATTGTTTTCCTATAACTAGTGCAAGCTCGATTTCGTAATCTAATTTAGATACAAAGGATGGGCAGACAATATCTGTATTGGTTCCGTTTATGGTTGTCTTTGGTTTCATTATTATTATGGGTTCATTCGGAGGAATTACGTTCTGTTCCCTTGCATGATCTTTGTAGTTGTAAACAAGGCATATTATTTTAGAAGGGCTTGTGATGGGTGCGAGAATCTTAAAGGTAGAGAGTTTTTCGGTGTACTCTATTTTGGATATCTTTGTTTTAATTTCATCATACCAGCCGTCAAATAGAAAATCTTTCACGCTTGGTGGTATAGGAATTCCTGTGAGGTTTGTGATATCATCTTTTGTTATAACAAGATCTTCCTTTACCAAACCATACGTCTCTTTATTTGATTCTAACAATCTAGCTATTTTCATGGTATGTCATTCACTTGTGAGTGAAAATTACTTGGGTTGCAGAATCTTTCCTACAATAACCAAATCTAATAAACTGAATCTCGTCACCCACTTTTAATTCCAAAAAGTGATTTTCGACAAAACCTTCTATTACCTGAAGACTATTTTCGTTGAAACTGTCATTCAGAAAAAGTGTACCTGGCACAAGAATTATTATTTTTTGGGAATTTTTTTGCGTGACCCACTGAATTTTAGGGATCCCTGCTTTTACATCATTACCAATTAACTCGGCTTCTAGGTTCGGTGAAGTTTTTGTTATGGAAACATTGCCAAAATTCATTAATCGTATATGGTTTCCAACTCTCAGATTTTCTGCGTCTTCTTTTGAGATGTAAAGGTTTTCATCAATCTCTACTTTTCTTTTACCCATGTCTTTTGTTGGATGATTTGATACCTCTACTGATTCGAACGGAATTTTTTTTACAATTAATTTAACAGGTTCCCTCACCATGTTCAGTCGGATGCTTGTAGCGTCTACCATTTTCCTGTTAAATGACTCTAAGGCGTCAAAAGGAGCCCGAGTATCGGCTTTCGTAAAGCTCAAAGACAGAACGAACTTTCTTATGGCTTCAGGTAAAATACCTCTCCTCTTCATACCTTCCAAGGTCGGAAGTCTTGGATCTTCGTATCCTGGTACCTTACCATCATTAACCAATGGTTTAAGCACTCTTTTCGAAACTGGCATACCTTCAAACTCTAGTCTAGAAAACTCTATCACTTTCGGCTTTCTCATTTGCAATGCATCCAAAATTGCGTAGTAAAGCTCATTCCGAAGCTCGTATTCTTTAGTTCGAAGGGCATGAGTCACCCCATCTACACTATCTTCTATTGTACCTGCAAGATCATAGCTAGGCCAAACCCTGTATTTGTTCCCGAGTAGTGGATGTGAGCTATCGATGATTCTAAAGAGGACAGGATCTCGCATTACTGTATTTTCTGATTCCATATTTCCGCGAAATCTTACAATTGCTTCTCCCGGCTTATACTTTTGAAACATTTTATTCCATCGGTCTAGGGTTTGGTTTTGATCAGCAGAACGACATTTACATGGTTTCTTTTCCTTTCTGTTTTTGCTAATTTTTTCGGGTTTGCAAGTGCAAACATATGCATGCCCAGATTCTAACAGCTGTAAACCCTTTTGATAAATTAATTCAATATCATCTGAAGTGTTTTTTATTCTATCATACTTTACTTCGAGCCAATCAAGCCCTACTTTTATTGCTGCATAATATTCCAATCTCTCGTTTTCTGGATTTGTGTCATCAAACCGAAGTATCATTTTACCGCCATACATCTTAGCATATTCTTCATCTATTATGGCCGCTTTTGCATGTCCAATGTGTGGATAACCACTAGGTTCAGGAGGAAATCTTGTGACCACAGCGCAGTTCTCGGCACCTTCCAGTGGAGGGAGCCCGATCTTTTCTTTATGCTCTTCCGGTTTTGCATTAATTACTTCGGGAAATTCTCTTTTTATTATAGATATTTGTTCCTGTAATGAGAGACGGTTTACATCGTTGACTATTTCTGATACTTGTGTGGTGATCTCCTTTACTTTATGACGAAGTTCTGGGTAAGAACCTAAAATTTTTGATAATACTATTTTATCACGAGTCTGTCCATTGTGTTCTGAAGCATTTTGTAAAGCAACTTTCCTTATTGTTTTTTTTAAATCTTCATCCAAGTCATAGACTCCTCTTTACTACAAAATCCAGTAGGGATATGAGTTCTTTTTTGGCTGGACCAGAATATGTAGAGAGGGACTTTCTTGCCATATTTGCATAAGAGAGTGCCTTTTTCCTAACTATTTTTTCGATCCCTATAGATCGGATAATTTTTAGTGCTTGTTCTATGTCAGCCTTTGAAGCTTTAGAATTCCCAAACGCATTTAGAATCGCCTCTTTGTTCTTTCCTTTTGCGCTCTTGATTGCGATAAGTATCGGAAGCGATTTTTTACCTTCCCGCAAATCATTTCCAACTGGCTTTTTGGTAATTTTTGAGTCACCCAAAATACCTATTAAATCATCTACAATTTGAAAGGCTATTCCCAGATTTTTCCCAAATGAAGAAAGGTTCAAAATATCTTTACGATTTGGATTTGCACTTATTGCTCCCATAGAGCA
>JBHIDF010000037.1:0-5797 GCA_046759945.1 Nitrosopumilaceae archaeon | reverse complement strand
TTCAAAATACTTTTTGTTTTCAGGATGCGAAGCAATTGAATATGCTCTGCGAACAATCTTATAATTTTCAGCCGGTATTTGCATACCGAGGGTGAGGAATTGACCTGCCTTATAATCTGGTATAATGCCATCCGTTGGAACAACTCGAAAGATGACGAGATCTTCTTTAAGTATTTGGACGTAAGGAATGGTTGCTTTATTATCTACACCCATACAAGATATTTTTCGCTACTTTGGTTAATATATTTCTCTTAAATTCTAATCCCAGAAAGTTCGTATTAGTTACATGTTAATACTGTTCTAAAAAATTTATTTCGATCAGACTCTATGTCTGAATATGACCCGGTCGTCTAGACTGGTAGGATACGCCCTTGGTATACATAAACAAGTTCAAATCTCCAAGAGCCAGAACTGTAAAAGGCGGGCGCGAGAAACTAGGAGAATAAAATTCAAATTAAATTAATATATGTTGTAAAAGGTTTCTAAATCTCTAGGCATGCATTCTGATAAGATTAAAGAGTTTGTACAAAAACGAAAAGCTGCAGAAATAGGTGGCGGAGAAGACAAAATTCTAGCGCAGCACGGTAAGGGGAAGCTCACAGCGAGGGAAAGAATTGCTCTATTACTTGACGAGGGAAGTTTTGTAGAATTAGACGCTCTCACGACTCATCATTACCATGAATTTGATATGCAAGACAAGAAATTCTTTGGAGATGGAGTTATCACCGGTTATGGAATGATAAACGGAAGACAAGTCTTCCTCTTTGCGTATGACTTTACTGTTCTTGGCGGAACTCTCAGCGAAATGGGTTCAAAAAAAATAACCAAGATTATGGATCGTGCCCTAAAAGTTGGCTGTCCCATAATAGGCATTATTGATTCTGGGGGGGCAAGAATACAGGAAGGAATTCTTAGTCTTGATGGTTTTGCAGATATATTTTACCACAACCAACTCGCTTCTGGAGTTGTGCCACAAATAACTGCAAGTATAGGACCATCTGCAGGCGGCGCGGTTTACTCACCCGCAATGACAGACTTTGTCATAATGGTCGACAAGGCAGCAACGATGTACGTTACGGGACCGGAAGTTGTAAAAACGGTCCTTAGTGAAGACGTAACATTTGATGAACTAGGAGGTGCCATGGCTCATGCGGAAAAAAGTGGAGTAGCTCACTTTGTTGCAAAAAAT
Organism: Nitrosopumilaceae archaeon; assembly: GCA_046759945.1. GTDB lineage: Archaea > Thermoproteota > Nitrososphaeria > Nitrososphaerales > Nitrosopumilaceae > JAEHKU01. The sequence goes on along the minus strand of JBHIDF010000037.1, from coordinate 4,608 downwards.
GAATACGAGTGCATGGATTACGTCAAAACTCTTCTATCATACATACCACAGAACAACGTAGAGGAACCACCTATTGTTCCAAATGATGATGATCCTAATCGACTGGATAATAATCTTATAAACGTAATACCAGAAAATACTCTTCAACCCTATGACCTAAAACAAATCATACATTCTGTCTTGGATAATCACGTGTTTTTTGAAATACACAAATTATTTGCACCAAACATAATAGTTGGATTTGGAAGACTCCACGGTAGGACTGTTGGTATTGTTGCAAACCAACCAATGGTTTTAGCAGGAGCGTTAGATATCGATTCCTCAAACAAGGCTGCACGATTCATAAGATTTTGTGATTGTTATAACATCCCAGTCATTACCTTTGTGGATACTCCCGGCTACATGCCTGGAACAGAACAAGAACATAGTGGCATAATTAGACACGGAAGTAAGCTTTTGTATGCATACTCTGAAGCCACCGTTCCAAAAATAACACTAGTAATTGGAAAAGCTTATGGTGGCGCGTACATCGCTATGGCCAGCAAAAATCTTAGAACTGACATAAACTATGCTTGGCCGACAGCGCAAATCGCAGTGTTAGGGTCTGAGGCTGCAGTGACGATAATGAATAGAAAGGATCTTGCAAAGGCAAAAGATCCAGAAGCTCTCAAAAAGGAACTCGTAGATAGCTATGCAGAAAAATTTTCGAATCCGTATATTGCTGCATCACATGGAACAGTAGATGCAGTAATCGATCCTGCAGAAACTAGACCCATGCTTATAAAAGCTCTTGAATCACTTGTAAATAAGCGAGACAAGAGGCTTCCCCGTAAACACGGAAACATCAACTTGTAACAAACATGATTAAAAAAATTCTCATAGCTAATAGGGGAGAAATTGCTTTACGTGTGATCAAGGCATGTAAAGCGCTCGGGCTGAAATCTGTAGCAGTGTATTCTGATGAGGACGTTAATTCATTACATGTAAAGCATGCAACAGAGGCATATCATATAGGTGAAGCCGTTCCTGCGCAAAGTTACCTTAATCAAGACAAGATAATCGAAGCCGCATTATCATCAGGGGCAGACGCGATTCATCCAGGTTATGGATTCCTTTCAGAGAACGCAGATTTTGCAAATGCTTGTGAGAAAAACAAAATTAACTTTATTGGACCCTCTGGAAAATCCACGCAGCTCTGTGGGGACAAAATGAGGTGCAAAGCCGTAATGAAAAAAGCTAAAGTTCCTACAGTACCGGGCAGTCCAGACCTTGTTAAAGATGTCGACGAGGCAGTTGACATTGCAAATGAAATAGGTTATCCCGTTCTACTAAAATCAGTTTTTGGTGGTGGTGGAAGAGGAATCAGACTGGTAAATAATGACAAGGAATTGCGCGAAGCATTCGAGATTGCCGCAAGCGAATCAATGGCAGCATTTGGAAAATCAGCACTCCTTGTTGAAAAATTTCTGCAAAAAATACGTCATATTGAATTTCAAATTGCAAGGGATGTACATGGAAATACAGTTCACATTTTTGAGAGAGAGTGTTCTATCCAAAGACGGAACCAAAAACTCATTGAGATGTCGCCCTCACCGGTAGTCGATAAAAAGATTCGTGATGAGGTAGGACAACTTGCAGTAAACGCTGCGATTGCAGTGGATTATAAAAATTTGGGAACCGCAGAATTTCTTCGTGTAGATGATGGGACATTTTATTTCATTGAGATTAATGCACGCCTTCAAGTCGAACACCCAGTTACAGAGCTCGTGTCAGGTCTTGATCTTGTAAAACTACAGATAGATATTGCTAATGGTAAAAAAATTCCATTCAAACAAAAAGACTTGATCATAAACGGTTGTGCGATAGAATGTAGGATTAATGCTGAAGACACATTCCTTGATTTTGCGCCCTCTACAGGGCCGGTTCCAGATGTGAGAATACCATCCGGTCCTGGCGTCAGAGTAGACACGTATCTTTATCCTGGCTGTATCGTTTCTAGCTTCTATGATTCACTGATGGCCAAGCTCGTTACGTGGGGTGAAACTTTTGAGGAGTCCAGAAGTAGAATGTTGACTGCACTTTCTGACTTTTACATAGAGGGGGTAGAGACGTCAATACCGTTATACAAAACAATTCTGAAATCAAAAGAATTCATTGAGGGACAGTTATCTACTGATTTTCTCAACAGATTCAAGATTCTGGACAGATTAAAAAGTGATTTGAAAAAAGACGCACTTGGTAAATCTGATGTCGCGCTTGCAGCAGCGGTCATTCATTCAGAATATCTAAAAAGTAGAGTAAAATCAAATCCTAGTCAAAACATTAGTTGGAAAACTCAGCTAGATAGAACGTAAAATGGAATACAAGATAGAAGATATAGGTAAAATTTTTGATGCAGAGATTGTTCAAAATCTTGGTAATTCAGAATATGTTGTGAAAATAAAAGGAAAGAAACGAAATCTCAAAATTCTTGATATGACCTCAAAAGGAATTGAGTTCATACTTGACAGGTCGTATCACTTTGTAAAGTATCTTGAAAGCAGTACCGCTAAGATGAGAGTAGTAGTGGACGGTGTTCCCATAACCCTCAACATGCACCACAAGATGAATGATATCGTTTACAAACTTGCTGGTGCTGTATCAGAAGCTGATTCCCAACTATATTTGAAAAGTCAAATTCCCGGTAAGGTTTTTTCTATTAATGTTAAGGAGGGAGCTAAAGTAAAGAAAGGAGATGTAATTTGTGTGTTAGAATCGATGAAGATGCAAGTTTCAGTAAAGTCCCATAAAGATGGAACCGTAAAGAAAATTACGCTAAAGAAAGGCGGCTCTGTTGCAAAAAATGATGTTCTCGCTGAGATAGAATAAAAGAATAGAAGTGTAGTTTTAGAACGATCTATTTTCCTTTTTTAAGAAAGTCCTTTATTTCTTGGTAGTTTGGTTCAACAAGAGGATCATTTGAAACCCACTTGTATACCACTGTTCCGTTTTCGTCTAGAATGAAAATTGACCTTTTGGCTGCGTCATATTCCTTTACATGTAAGAGGTCTGGCATCAAAATATCATAATCACGTATTGTTTTACTCTTGTAATCGCCAAGTAACGGGAAATTAAGATTGTGTGCTTCTTTAAATGCCTTGTTCGCGAAAGGTCCATCATTACTAATTCCAATGACTTGAGCTCCTAGTTTGGAAATCTCATCCCAAGAATCACGAAAAGTGCACATTTCATTTGTGCAAACCGGTGAACTAGCTGCAACAAAGAAGGATAGTACTACTTTTTTATCTTTGAATTCATCAAGACTTCGCATTTTCAAGTCAGTATCTACAAGAGTAAATCCTGGAGCTTTATCTCCCACATTAATTGTCATCGATCGAGATTTGCATATGTCATATATCAATCATTATTCTAAGTGAACTCTTCAATATTCGTGGTTGAAGTCAACCCGATAAACTTTGCATTGATCAAAAAAAAACGAGAATAGATTTTTATATTCTGCAAAAGGTGTTCAAGCTGATTTGGTGGGAGAGGTAGTTGCAAGCTATAGTCCGGTTCTGTTGATGTTTGGGTTTGCAATTATTGCAGTAGGTCCCGCACTTCTTATATCAAGAATGATTGCACCAAGAAAAAGAAGCAACCCAGTCAAGTTTCTTCCAATGGAATGTGGTCAAGTTCCCTCAGGTGCAGGAAGAACTCATTTCATGATGCAGTATTATGCGTACATTTTGATGTTTGTAGTCTTTGATGTTATGGCAATTTTCCTTTATGCATGGGGCAGTACATTGTTGTATCTGCCAAAAGCCGCAACACTTCCAATAATCGCCTTTTTAGGAATTCTGTTTGCTGCTATGGCATATGCTCTGGACCAGTCAAGGAGAAGAAACATTTGGTAAGTCTTAAATCAATTACTAACGAAGGAGAGATGAGGTAGGGAGATTGCAAAAGGAACTAATTACTCCTCAAACAGCCAATGTTTTTCTTGGCAAGTTAGGAGATATATTAGTTAAAGCAATCGATAAGCCACTTGGATACGCCATTAATTGGGGTAGACTGTGGTCCCTTTGGCCTGTACACATAGAAACCGCATGTTGCAGCTTGGAATTTGGAGCCGCATCTGGCCCAAGATATGACGTCGAGCGATTCGGAATAATTGAAGCCTTTGGTTCCCTAAGGCAGTGCGATTTGGTCGTAGTCCAAGGAACCATTACTAGGAAAATGGCACCAAGACTTCGATTAGTTTACGATCAGATGCCAGAACCAAAATTCGTCATAGCCATGGGCGCATGCGCGATTACCGGAGGACTGTACTTTGATTCGTATAACGTTCTCCCAGGAATCGATGGAATATTGCCAGTTGATGTGTATGTACCAGGCTGTCCACCTAGACCTGAAACTCTTATACAAGGATGCATACTGCTTCAGGAAAAAATTAAGAGAATGAAGGCTAGGTAGTATTGGGTTCTGAAGAAACCTCAGGAAAAAAAGCATCAGATAGTTCAGAGACTAAACCAAAGGTTACAAAAAAGACTGGGCGAAAAGCTTCTAAGAAAACTAAGCGAACTGCTTCTAAAAAAACTAAACCAGAAGCTCCTGTAGAAACCAAACCAG
>JBHIDF010000036.1:0-5955 GCA_046759945.1 Nitrosopumilaceae archaeon | reverse complement strand
TATGCAGAAACTTCCATCCCAGCAGCTTCCATGTATTTACCAGCAGGTCCGCTGATAGGACTATTTCCAATTATTGGACTTACTGCTACAACTTTCCTTTTTGATTTCGACAGTTCTTTTCTTATTCCTTTGATAGAAAGAATAGGACCAATACTCGTAAGGGGGTTTCCAGGGGCTATTATGATAAGCTTGGCATCATGAATTGCATTTATTGCTGCAGGATTTGCACGAGCTTTTTCAGCTCCAACATACTCAAGACCCTGTATCTTGGGCTTACCTCTGTACTTTACCCAATATTCTTGTAAATGAATATCGCCTTTGTCTGTGTTAATTCTTGTCTCAACAGTGTTGTCTGTTACGGGAATTATCTTGGCACCTATCGCAAATTTCTCACACAACCAGTTGGTTATCTCGCTCAGATTTTTTCCGTTTTTGAGCATATTTGTTCTGAGAAGATGCAATGCAGCATCTCTGTCCCCCATTCTAAACCAAGTCTCCTCTCCAAACATCTCCATCTGCCGCAAAAAACCAAAAGTATCCTTCCTGATACCCCATCCTCTTTCGTAATCAAGCAAGTCCGCAAGTCCATAAAGAATTGTGTCTATGTCAGGACATACATAGAGACCATACAGCCAATAATTGTCACCGACGTTGGAAATTATATTAACATTATTTGTTTGTGAAACAAGTCCACGAACAAGTTTTACAGACCCCGTTCCACCAGCTATTATTGTTATCATTTCTAAACCCTAAAACGATACGTTTAGGATTGTAACCGTCAAATAATTACCTTTTCCAGCACTTAATTCATAAATTTTAAACTAGGCGAAGGTAAAATTTTATACTTCAATACCGGTAGATTTTCCGTGTTAAGGAGATTAATTTTTGCAACGGTCCTGATCAGTCTTCTTCTTATCGGTTCATTTTCTCAGGTTTTAGCAGCACAGCTTAATGCCAACATAAATCCACAAACAGGAGTTGCTACTACTAGTTACAAGTTTCTAAGAACCGTATTTATAGAATATGAGGGTGGGGGTGAAGTTGCTGATGTTTTAAGAGGTCAAACAATAACAATGAAGTTTTCAGCTGATTCAGGTACACCAGGAGTCTCAGAACTCATAGATAAAATCAATACGAATCTAGCCGGAGTTCAAAGCAACGTAGTTGTAACGGACCTGACGCTAGATTACTCTGTAATATTAATTGGCAGAGGTTTATCAGCATCTATAGATTACAAACTTTTTCTCAACCCCGTAATTAGTGATTTTATTATTCGTGAGCAAACTATTGCAACGCCTGCTTGGGTTGATGCAAATTGGCGCGGTTTGTCAGTAGAGGGACCAGCCATAATATCTACAGTAGGGTTTGGAGATGTTGATATAAACATGCCAATATCGTTTATTGAAAAAAAAGTACCGGAAGTTTATGCAAAAATTGCGGGTTCAGAAGCTGAAGAGCTCTTAAATGAAAGCTTGATTGATGCCAGTGGCATAAAAGCACAACCACTTTCTAACTGGCACTTTTTGTTTGATCCTACTGGTATTGGTTCTGACGCAGCTACGTTTGGATTGTCAGAAGAGATTAGCGGGTTTGTGATTTCTACATTCACGATGGGTGAGAGTAGTCTCAGAGAAGGGATACAGATAGAGAAGGAAAATGAAGCTGTCTTTACTGCGGACAAGTCATACACCGTAAGAACGGTAGAATCAGCCGATGCAGCAAATATCGCACTAATAGGATTTGCTTCTCCTGATAAAATTGAAACACTTGATATCTTTGGAGTTAGTCCCAATCCTCCTGAGGGTTACGCAACCACCTCATCTGGCGAATTCCCAGTCCAGATAATTTACGGAATGGCTGCTATGGGAGCTATTGGCGCTGTAGCATTTCTTTTCTTTAGCAATAAAATGTTAAAGAAAGAAGCAGCTCTAGGAGGACAACAACAGGGAATCGATCCAAGTAGACTTACTGCGCAGGCAACATCTGGTCAATATCAAACAACCAGAGGCGAGGCAGTACTCAAGGAAGAACCAAGTACTTCACAGGGAAGCCCTGATGTAAGTGACCAGCTGAAGAAGCAGAAAGGTACTTTGCCCAAGGGTTACTAGAACGTAAAAAAAGTGCGTGCTGGCCGTAACTCTCCTTCTGTTTTCACGACATTTGGCTATGCGGCCCACCTGAACAAAGTGCAGGAACCTATAGTTCTGTTTGGCCTTACTCCATGTGGGTCAGATTTTTCATTCCCTAACCAGAAACCTCAGGCCTTACCATCACAGTACTCTGGACGGGATGGGTTTCTGTTCTGGTCCAGTCATCTCTGACTATCCATCGTTGGATCACACTTCCTGCATGGAGGGAGTAGTTTCCTCTGCCGTAGCAGCGTGTCGTGCACCAGCTCGCACTTGAACACTTTAAACAAAGTTTTGCAATTTGAATATTCCGAAATCCGTTTAAAGTAAAGACGAAGGTGGTTTAACGGTACAACTTAAACCTTGACGTCGAAGAATTCTTCATCATACCTGCCTTTTTCTCGCTTTGCTTTTAGAAAGTAGGCAAAATGAATCAGGTCAATATACATTCTGTAAAGATATCTGTTCTCCTTGAGACGTGATGAAATAATTTTCCAGAAAGATCTTACGTGTATTTCAGAAAATAAATGATTGCGTACAACAAAAACAGATTTCCTAGACTTGTCAACTAGTTTAATTGTTTTTGGACTAAAGGCCTGTTCAGACTGGTTGCCTGCACCAACTATCACCACGCCGGAATCTTTAGTCCTAAAATTGTGTAAAAGACTGCTAGTTATGTCCTCAGTCTTCCCATAAACCTTTTCGAAAGGAATCCTCTTTAAGTCTAAATCAAACATTTTTTCATTAATACGACTTAAAATTTCAAGTTCTTCTTTTGGTGATTTGACAACTCCCCTAACTATTCTAATTTTACTATCAAGGTGTTTTGACATTGCATTTGCGACTTCCAATCCAAGCTCTGAATGTCTTCCCCTGTCATAAGATACAACTATGCTTGAAAGGTCGGTGTCAAAATTCTTCTTTATGTCTATTCCAAGAATGTCACAAGTTGAAAGTGAAAGCAACTTCCTGTTATGACGTAAAATGGAAAAGTCTATAATTAGCATGTTGATTCCTTGTTCTTCTACTGTTGCAAGTATGGCTTCTGTGGTATCATGTGTCAGTCTCACAAGATATCGGTGACGAAGGGATTGTTGAAGTGATTTCTTGAGCTGATCAAAAGCTTTCATGGCTGGCTCAGCAAATCCTTGGGCCATTGTCAGTGGTACCTGCCGAGGAACTTTTGTTGCATTAAGAAATGAGATCTCTCCTTCTTTCTCCTTAGCAATGACCAATCCTACGTTTGCCAACTTTGTTGCAGTTTTCTTATTGAAAAGAATCAAAATGCGATAATCTTTTCTCTCTTCTGGACCCTCCTTTAGTGCCAGAGGTGCATAGTGTTCAAGCTCCTTTTTTGAAGTGTACAACTTGTATACGAAAAATCCTATTATTATCCAAATTATCGCAACAGCCCAACTTAGCGGATTGAAGATTAGAAGATAAATTGCCAATCCAGCTGCGCTTAGTATGCCTAGAATTGGAATTAGTGGAAAGAAAGGAGTCTTGAACCCATACTTCAGTTTTTTCCCATACAATCTTCGTATTGAAATTGCTGCCATATTGACTTGAGTAAAAAGGAAAAGAAACATCACGCTTGCAGCCATAGCAATTTGCTCAAGGGGCAACGACACTGCTAAAATAACCATAACTATCCCTGAGACAATGATTGCAAGATACGGTGTTCGATATTTCGAATGAATCGTGCTAAACCTATGCGGAAGATTGTACTGTCTTCCCATTGCAAATGAAACGCGGCTTGCTGCAAAGGTGGTTGCGTTCAATGCAGAAAGGGTTGACACCATTCCCCCTACAAGGACTATCAACGCACCAAATGGTATTAGGTATTCTGCAGCCTCTATTATTCCAAGTTCGCCATGATCACCTATGAATTTCCATGATTCTTTTTCAACCTCAGCTGGATTTAGGCCACCAATGAAAACAAAAGAGAATACGATGTAAAGTGTTACTACAATAGCTAGTGAGATCAGAATTGCTCTTGGTATGTTTCGTTTTGGGTTCCTTATTTCATCTCCAGCTTGTGCAATTATTTCGTAACCTTCAAAGGCAATAAAGGTCAGTCCCATTGCAATAACAAGACCGACTGTTCCCTTAGGAAAGAAATCTGTAAAGTTTCCAGGCCAATCAGGATTGGTAAAAGCCATTGCAAAAAGACCAGCTGCAATGAGTACGGTAATTATTGCAAGTTGAGAAAATGTGATCGCGTTTCCAACTTTACCTGTCTCTGAAGAGCCTCGAATGTTGACATAAGTGAAAAGAATTATTGCGATCACCGCAAAGAGCTTTTCAAGTGAGAAATCCCCAATATCACTCACAAGACCGGTGGTCTTCAGCAAGTGACCGATAAATGCACCAAAAGCTACCGCATACAGGCTACCTGCTATCGAGTGCGCAAACCACGCCATCCACCCGCTAATATATGAATTTGGTCTGGGAAGCCCCTCTCTTATCCATCTGTAACCTCCACCAGTACTTGGCAGAGCTGATCCCAACTCTGCATATGTTAGAGCTGTAAACATCGTGATTATTCCGTTCATAAAGAAAGCAAGCATAAGCGCTGGTCCTGCTGCACCCATGCCAGGTCCTACTAAGACAAAGATGGCACCGCCTATCATGGACGCCACGCCTACCATAACCACGTCAAGAAGCCCGAGGCTCCTTACGAGACCTGATGGCTGTTGTTCCTTTAGCACGATTATCTATCCGTCAGGCACGAATGGGAGCATAAATCTGTACCCATTGATTTGCACCTATAAAAGAGTGAATTCTTTTGATTTCAGACTAGGATCTGATAATCCTTTGCGATAGAGATTACTTCTTCCTGAGAGTTGGTCTTAGAATAGTCTTCCAGAAGATCTTTGTTAAGATCAAAGAAGGTGTGTCCCCACTTGAACTTGTTAAGCAGATCAAGTGCAAGATCCTCAAATCCCATCACATAAACTGCTCCTGCTATTGCTTCGGCGGTGGTAAGTTTATTTAATTTTGAATAAATGGCTTTTTTTGCATAGTTATAAGTCGAAGCGTAGTTCATAGGGTTGCCAGCTAATAGTGGTGGTAGTTTTCTTTGAACTCCTTGAAATTTTTTAGTGAATGTTTTATTAGCGAGGTTCCATGAACAGTCAATTCCCGTTATAGAGTTTACGAGTTTTTTATCACTATGTAAAACAAACTTTTCTGCAAATGGATTTAAGACCATAGTTTTCTTAAACGTCTTTCTTACACTTTTTGCGAGTCCGAATTTTACTAGCTTTGCAGCTGTGTTTTTTTTAGGGTCATCTTGGTGAAGCATCAAGACTTGGATGCGCATGAACACGGAACGATGATCTTGTTTACTATTTGTATCTACTCGAAAGACACGTAAGAAATCTTGTAGTAGAAGCGGGAAAACTGACCTTCGTCCTTCATAATTTCTACATTCCACAAACTGTCTGGAATTACATCTGTTTTACTTTCAGGATGAATCGTAAACTTTTCTAGTCTCACGTCAGGACCGCTGTACCTAACATTATAATTTATCCCATTTATTTCGACTACTTCAAAGATTTTCCCCGGGCGCCTGGTAGACTCCTTAACTTTGCAATCATCACTTTGTCCTATTATACAGATGCCGCTATCTGTAGTAATCCGCATATTGACATCTGTCTCATCACCTGGAAATACACGCAGAGAACCTTGCAAGACTCTGGGACTCAATATTTTGCTGTCAACGGTCTTTTCTTCAAATGAAACAGGAATAGAGGCGTCAGGAATTCTGTTGAATTTCTCTATCGTTTTCTTGGAAATAGTTATTGGCATTTCGGTAACTTCG
>JBHIDF010000035.1:0-6083 GCA_046759945.1 Nitrosopumilaceae archaeon | reverse complement strand
CTTCTTCCTGCCAATTCTCGCCTTATCTCGTTTTAGTATGATATAAATCGTTTACGACAATACTTTTGAAATGCAACCTTATTGTTGCTATATGAACAGGGATATTGAATGAAAGATGTATCAGAACCAAGACATATTGAGCCACATCTTCGTGAATCTAGCGGGATAAGAGATTTCGTTTTTGGTTTTGGTGATGGAATTAACACTTCCTTAGGTATCGCAGCTGGTGTGGGTGGAGCAGAGGTATCATCATCCATTATCATACTAGCTGCAATTGTCGGGATGTTCACTGGTGCAAAGGCAATGGCAGTACAGAATTATCTAGCCGTAAAATCTCAACGTCAGATCTTAAATTCTGAAATCGAACGAGAAAAATGGGAAATAGAAAATTTACCTCACAAGGAAAGAGAGGAAATTGAAGAAATTTACAAAGCAAAAGGATTTTCTGGAGAGACTCTTCGAACGATAGTTGACAAAATAACTTCTGACAAAAAAGTGTGGCTTGAGACTATGCTTACGGAGGAGTTGAAATTGAATCTGGAAATAGTTGGAAATCCTCTGAAAAGTGCTCTAAGGATGTTCGGTGCTTTTCTATTAGGTGGTGTATTACCAATTATTCCGTTTTTCTTTGCAGAGGGCTATGCGCCACTTTTTATTGCGATTGGAATCAGTCTAAGTACTTCATTTGTAGTGGGTGCGGTAAAATCAAGAATGGCCAAAACAAGTATAATCAAAGGTGGTTTAGAGATGGCCGGATTAGGGACTGGGATTGCACTGGTTGGTTATGGAATAGGTTCTGAGCTAGCAAGTCTTGGAATAATCAGTATCTAGTTTTCTTTATAGCCCTGTTTGCGATACTGGCGGCAATGGCACCTGCACCTATTCCATTATCTATATTTACCACAGACAAACCCATCGAACAGCTCTGTAACATGGCTGCAAGGGCTGCAACTCCCTTTTCACCATACCCGTAACCGATCGATGTGGGAACCCCTATCACAGGTATATCCACTAGTGAGGAAACGATTGACGGTAACGCGCCCTCCATGCCAGCAACTACAATAATCGCATCTACTTCTTCTTTTATCATTTTTTTTACTATAGGAAAGACTCGATGTAATCCCGCAATTCCCACATCATAGCTGCAAATACATGTACAGTTCATGATTTCACACATAAGTTTTGCTTCTTCAGCCACTCCCATATCAGAGGTACCAGCCGTTAGTATTCCCACTTTACCTCCGGAGCTGTTTATCTTTTTTTTGTAGATTAGAAGCGAAGTAGAGTTCTTTCCGATTTTTATTTTTAATTTTTTCTTCTTTGAAAAATAGATTATTTTATCATAATCTTTCTTGTTTATTCTTGAAAGCAATATGTATCCTGCTTTATCTATGCTTCTCACAATAATTTTTTTAATATCTGAAATAGATTTTTTTTCTGCAAAAACAACCTCTGGTATACCGCGCCTAAATTTTCGTCCTACATCAAGCTTTGCTAAATCTTCAATCTTCTCTACAGAGTGAAGCGACAGCAGTTTTTGAGCTTTTGATACGGATATTTTCCCTTTCTTAAGGGATTCCAAGATCTCTATTAGGTTCAACAATGTGTGTAAATCTCGGTGTGGTTAAAAATTTGATCAGATTTCAAGATTGGAGATAGCCGTTTTAATACTGTCCACACCTTTTTTGAACCATTCTTTTTCATTTGCATCAAGGTCTAATTCTATAATTTTTTCTACTCCGTTCTTACCGACAACTGCTGGTACTCCAATAGATACGTCTGAATAACCATATTCACCTTCTAGGTAAGTTGCGATCGGAATCACCTGTTTTGTATCTCTTACTATAGCTTCTGCTATTGTAGAAATACCATTTGCAGGTGCATGAACAGTTGCGCCCTTTAATTCTATTACTTTTGCGGCTACCTCTCTAGTGTTTACCACAAGCTCATCGATTTTTTCCTTGGGTAACAAGGACGTTAAAGGAACGCCTGAAACTGATGAAAATCTCGGCAAGGGAAGCATGTTTTCACCATGCTCCCCAATCACAAGTGCTCTTATAGAATCCCGTGAGAAACCTGTGGATTCATGAATGTATTGCTTAAATCTTGAGAGGTCAAGCATGTTACCCATTCCGAGTACCCTATCCTTTGAAAATCCAGAGACTTTGAAAGCAAGATAAGCCATAGGATCTAGCGGATTTGTAACTGGTATGATTATAGAATCATTGGCATATTTCTTTATGTTTTCAACAACATCTTTAACTACAGATGCATTAACTTTTAGTAGATCCATTCTAGTCATTCCAGGTTTTCTTCCCGATCCTGCCACTACAACTACTATCTCTGAACCTTTCATATCTGAATAATCATTTGAACCATGTATATCCACGTCAACACTCTTTTCCGATAGCATGTGGTTGAGATCCATTGCTTCTCCTTGTGGTAATCCCTTCACTATATCCAATAGCAGTATTTCATCACAAAGATTTCTTAACGCTATAGAAATAGCTGCTGCTCCACCAACTTTACCTGCACCGATAATGGTAATCATAGATCGGCGTCACTTTGTTCAGTAATTAAATCTATAGTGATTTAGACAAACTTTCACAAATCAAAAAAATTGTCTTGTAAAGTCTGTCCAATCTTTTCCCTATCAAAAATTATCGACTGTTCGTAAAAAGCATGTCTTTAATATTTTGTATTAAATGTTAAAGATTACAGATCGTTGGCCACTGTTTAAATTCGCTAGGACAACTGAGAATTAGAATTTATATGCATTGTACAGTTTTTCCATTTTCATGGTAGTAGTAATAGATCCACAAATAGCGGGTATATCTGGTGATATGTTACTCTCCAGTCTAGTAAACATTGGTGCAGACAAATCAAAGATAATCGAGGGTGCATACTTGTCGGAAGAGTTTCTTCAGGGTTCTAAAATTAAGAAAATTGGTTTTGAAATGACCGATAAACATGGAACTGAGGCAACAGAACTTGTTCTTGATATAAAAGAAGATTATCATGAACGCAAAGGAATAGAGATTCAGCAGTGTATTATGCAGACTGCAGATAAGATAGGTCTGTCTGAAAGAGCGAAGTTATTTTCAAACGAAAGTATCAAAACTTTGATGAGGGTAGAATCAAAGATTCACGGTCAACCAATCGAATCTGTTCATTTTCATGAAGCGGCAAGCATTGATACCGTAATCGATATGGTAGGGGTTGCTATCGCGCTTGAGGATTTAAAATATTTTGATGATGAAATCATTACTTCGCCAGTAGCAGTAGGTGGCGGAAAAGTCACCTTTTCACATGGAACTTCCTCTAATCCTGCTAGTGCGATTTTGGGTATATTCCAAAATTCTAACATAATAATAACAGGTGGTCAGGTAAAAGAAGAACTTACTACACCTACAGGTGCAAGCCTTCTAGTTAATTTAGCATCCAATTGTTCAGAATTCTATCCTACAATGAAAGTTAAATCAGTGGGATATGGTGCAGGCAAAAAGAACTTTGAAGCTTTTGCAAATGTACTGAAGATCGTACAAGGTGAAAAATTAATTAATTTTGATCGTGATTCGGTTCAGATACTTGAAACTAACATAGATGATGTTCCTGGTGAGGTTCTAGGACATCTGATTGAAAAGATCATGGAAAATGATGCAAAAGATGTAACTATATCTCATGGGATAACAAAGAAAGGAAGGCCTACTAATCTTGTATCTATAATTTGTGATTCTACATCTATGAACAAAATTCTCGACACTCTTATATCAGAAACGGGTACACTTGGAGTTCGCATTAGGACCTCAGAAAGGATAGTTGTCCCCAGAGTTACCGTCACTGTGCCAATAGCAATTCAAGAAAAGAACTTCACGGTAAGATGTAAAATGGCAAAAAGTCAGGGAATTGTAAAAAATTTCAAAATAGAGGCTGATGATATAAAATCTGTGGCTGATTCTCTTTCACTATCATTTAAGCAAGCAGATGAACTCATTAGAAGCCAAATTAGGCGGAAATTGGACTTGAAATGAAAAGGATTGACGAATTAATACATTGGTTTGATGATAGAGGTAAGGTTCTCATCGCACTATCTGGCGGTGTAGATAGTTCTCTAGTTGCATATGCATCATATCGTTCGGTAGGAAATTCTAGCATTGCTGTAACGGCAGATTACAAAACACTTGCACGAGATGAGTTGGAATCTGCAAAAAAAGTATGTTCAGAAATTGGAATTAAACATGTTATTATAAATTATAATGAGCTAGAAAATTCTGATTTTGTAAAGAATGATAAAAACAGATGCTTTCACTGCCGAACCGAACTTTCAGAACGTTTAAGAAAAATCTCGGCAGAAGAAGGTGCTGATTTAGTTGTTGATGGAACCAATCTTGATGACCTTATTGACTATAGACCTGGCATACAAGCTATGAGAGATAGTGGTGTAAGAAGTCCACTTGTAGAGCTTGAATTTAGAAAGGATGAGATTCGTAAAGAAGCAAAAAAAGTTGGTCTTTCTGTGTATGACAGACCTTCTAATTCCTGTTTAGCATCTAGAATTCCGTGGGGGCAAACGATAACGGCTGAGAAATTAGCAAGAATTGAAGTTGGTGAAGTTTTGGTAAAGCAAATTTTTGGAGTAAAACAAGCTCGTGTTAGAGATTTAGATGGTGTGGCAAAAATTGAGGTTGGGGCTGAGGAACTCGGACTCGTTTCGGATAAAGCCAAGATATCACAGATTAATGAAAGACTCAAACAGGTTGGTTTCACCTCAGTTGTGATAGATCCTGAAGGATACAAACCTGGAAAAATAAACGTGATTACTTATTGATATATCTGGATAATGCCGCTTCTACTCAAGTTCATGAAGAAGTCATAAAAGAAATGATTCCTTATTTCAAAGAGCAGTACGGAAATCCATCTTCAATCCATAGATATGGTAGAATTGCGAGTAAAGCAGTACAAAACGCAAAAAAAAAGATTGCAGATTTGATTAACGCAGATGCTAGCGAGATTCTCATCACATCGGGTGGGACCGAATCTAACAATACTGCGCTCCTAGGTATAGCACATAAGAGTGACGGAAAACACATCATCACGTCTTCTATTGAACATGAGGCCATACTAGAACCGTGTAAACGTCTTGAAAAAGAAGGATTTCAGGTAACATATCTACCTGTAGACAGAGAAGGTCTAGTAAGACTAGAAGATATTAGGAATGCGATTTCATCTGATACCTGCCTTATCAGCATAATGTACGCAAATAACGAAGTAGGAACAATTCAACCAATTAAAGAAATCGCAGATATAGCTAACAAAAAAGAAATCATATTTCATACGGACGCGGTTCAGGCTGCTGGTAAGATACCAATTGATGTCAACGATTGCAAAGTTGATCTGTTGTCAATATCATCACATAAAATAAATGGTCCTAAGGGAGTAGGAGCGCTCTACATCAAAAAAGGCACAGTAATAGATCCATTTATCCTAGGAGGTGGACAAGAAAATGGTCTCAGATCAGGCACCGAAAATGTGGCTAGCATCGTTGGTTTCGGCAAAGCATGCGAACTTGCTAAACATAATATGAAAAAAAATCAAGAACATCTCCGAATGCTCAGAGACAGATTAGTTTCTCGATTGCTAGAAATTCCACACGTCACACTAAACGGCCATCCGGCGAAAAGAATACCAAACAACGCTAATTTTACCTTTCTTGGTACAAGCGGAGAAGATCTAATAATCAAACTTGATGAGAATGGCGTTGCTGCCTCTACTGGTTCTGCATGTTCAGTTAAGATGCAGAAGGCATCCCATGTATTGAAAGCTATGGGTCTTTCACACGAACAAATTAGTGGTTCGTTACGATTGACAGTTGGCTTATCAAACAACGAGAAAGAAATTGATGATACCGTGAAAATTTTAAAAAAGATAGTAAAAGAACTAAGGGATGTTTCACCGTACAAGGAAAAATATGATTTTTAGATTTTGTCAAAATGTTTCTTATGCTAGAATAACTTACGCTGAGAAATAGTGCTGTCTAATTATTCATCCTAATTAAACCAGAATGCTAGTCAGATACATTATCA
>JBHIDF010000034.1:0-6169 GCA_046759945.1 Nitrosopumilaceae archaeon | reverse complement strand
CAGATACCAACTCAACCCTAAAACCTTTTTTTTCTAGCTAGGATGATTCTGCGTCCGAGGCAACATATGGCTAATCGTTTTTCGTTTCTCTAATCTTATCATACATTGCGAGGAACTGATCTGGTTCATGTTGCCTGTAGTGTTTCTCGAGTTTCGAGATTTCTCTTTCAGGTAGATTTTTTCCTTTAATCTTGTAATATTCTTTTATTATTTGAAATTGAGTTTTGTCGATATGATATTTTTTTAGAGTTTCATCCACTGATTTTTTGCATAACGAATCATAAATGACAAAACGATAGATCATATAACCTGCGATTCCAAGAGCAGCTACTATTGAGAGTGGTATGACGAGCCACATAACCATGGTTTCTCTTCGTATTTCTCTTCTTTACGTGTTACGAATACCGACGGCCTCGTAAACCATTTTGACCCTTTCCATTGTATCTTCTACGACGAAATCTATTTCCCCGACCATATCTATCCCTCGTTGATCCGGATCGTCGATCCCTTGATGAATATCTCGGTTTTCCGCCATATCCAATATATCGTACTCCATCTTCGATTTTTAGAGGATCTGGAATTTTGATTTCAATTCCCATCTTCTCGTTAAGATCAGTCATTTGCACGCTAGTTATTTTTCTAATAGACTTGAAATCTCCAATTGAAGAATATGAAACGAGTGTGATTGCTTTGCCTTTTCCACCCGCTCTTGCTGTCCTTCCGATCCTATGAAAATACATCAGATGTTGCCTTGGCACATCAAAGTTAATGACAAGAGCAACCTTCGGCACGTCTATTCCTCTAGCTGCCACATCTGTTGCAACAAGAACATCTGCTTTTCCCCTTTTGAATCTAGACATGGATTCTTCACGTTTGTGTTGAGACATATCCCCTTCTATTTTCACTATCTTGAAATGATGCTTGTAAAGTATCCTGGTTACTAATCTAGTTCTTTCTTTTGTTGAACAAAAAACAATGGTTTGTCCATTCTTATTTTCTTTTATAAAATCAATAAGATATTTTGATTTTTCTCTATCTCTAATTGTAAGAAATGATTGATCTATCCCCTCCACGCTGAGTTCGTCTTCATCAAGTAAAACCTCCTTTGGAGTTTTCAAGTATTTTTCACATAAAAGTACAATTTCTGGAGGCATAGTTGCTGAAAATACTGACATCACTTTTCTTTCAGGAGTCAAAGCCAAAATGAACTCTATATCGTCGATAAATCCCATGTCAAGCATGGTATCTGCCTCATCAAGAACGACGTATGTTACACGATCGAGCTCGATCGAACCCTGCTTCAAGTGATCAATTAGTCTGCCGGGAGTAGCAACAACAATCTCTACACCCGCTTTAAGCGCGTCGAGCTGAATTCCTATTCCCTGTCCCCCGTATATCGTAGCAGTTCTTATGCCTGTGTATTTAGCAAATTTTTTTATTTCATTTGTAATCTGAATTGCAAGTTCTCTTGTGGGCGCAAGAACAACTCCTTGAATTCCTCCCTTTGGAGCTACATTTTGTAAAATGGAAAGAGAAAATGCTGCCGTCTTTCCAGTTCCCGTATGTGCTTGGCCAATCACATCGTTGCCAGAAAGTAAAACAGGTATAGTTGCCTCTTGGATTGGAAAAGCCTTCTTAAAGCTAATTTCCTCTAGTCCCTCCAATATTGATTTTTTAATTCCTAATTCTTTGAATGTGGTCATTTTTATTTATCTTAAGCAATGACAGAGAAAGCTCATTGCTTAACCCGTCATTATCGCTACGAATCAACTTGCATTTTTTACCTCTATTAAACCCTCCCCAAGAAATTACTGAACTATTGATATGAAGATGGTTTACCAGAGGCACAAGAAATTAGATTTCGTCGTTTAGCCTGGCCTAATTAAAAGACGAAGAAATAATTTATCAAATGAAATGCAAAGAGTGAATAGATATGGAACACTCGTGGATGTGGCTATATTTGTTATTCTTCTTGTTCCTTCTACTTCCACGTTTTCTTTATCGGTATAGATTACGTAAGAGAATTTCCAGTGGTAACTATATAGAGCAGCCTGAAACGTACCGAACAAAGCCTGAAAACAAAGTATACAGACCAAAACCTGAATCAAAGGACAGGATGGTGTTAGGTGCAATAAATCGTGGTGCAAAAACATTCAGTAGCATAAAGAAGGAAACCCAAATCGAATATAATGAATTAAACGAAATCTTAGAAAGTCTAGAAAAGAGAGGTTTGATGAGAGTAGAAAAAAAGAGTGGACTCTTTGGTACTAAGATCGAAATCTATGCTACCGACAAAGGGTTCAAAGAATACTATTCTTAGTGTTATGTTCAAATAGTGTGCACAAGATTGATGTATAATGAGTCAATCAAAGGATAAGATTGAATTCAAGATGTTAGATTTTGAGAGGACAGGAAACGAGTCAGTATCTTTCAAACTAGAAGACGGTACACTTGTGAAGGTGAAGGTGGATTTAGACCGCGCTGGGGTTGCAACAAATTACAAGAATTCAGACGGTACTTCTCCCTACACAGTAAAAACCTCAGTAAAAGTTTCAATTATCCCAAAGGATAGAAAATTTACCATGGAACGAACAGCCAAAGCAAAACAATCATCCCCGCCGGGGCATATGTTCAGCTAGGGCGTACGAAAATCCTTAATCATTCAAATAATTTGTAAACAGTTCTTTGACAGAAAAACATCAATAAACACTTTCAGCAGATGGCCTTCTTCCTTGTAACCAACTTTTTTCTCCACAAACTGTGCATTTATACTGCCTACGACGCTTGTACGTTGGAATTTTTGGCGCAAAAATAATCTCTTGTTTTGTAGTTGACATGCACGCTTTGCACCATCTTCTTTCAAATTCTTGATTCAACATTTACAAAAAAGGATTACTTCAAAATTAATTTTTGTTCAGGCACGCCTAGTTTTTACTATTGTAAGCACATCTTCATCCTGTAATATGTGATTGAGGCCAACTCTTTGTCCGCCAAATTTCACGCTTTTTCCCCATACCATACCGAATCGAAATTCTCTTTTCACATTACGATGGATCTTATTGCAAACCTCTAGAATAGTTGAATCTTTTCTTACAATCAACGGTTCTTCATAATCCGTTTTTCCTCCTTTTGGTCTCATGTAAATTCGTATAAAATCTAGGGTTTCGTAGATTTTTTCTTTCAGGGCAGTGATGTTTGTGTTCGTTTCAGCTGACACCGGAATGAATTTCCAATTTGATTTTTCCTCCAACTCGTTGACAAATCCTTGATTTACGAGATCTATCTTGTTCATTACTGTAACCGATTCAGCGTATGTAGTGTTACCAGAAATGTAGTCAATTAATTGATCCGAGTCAATGTCTTCTCTAATAACTACCCGTCCATTGTTTATGCCGTAAACCCTGAGTACGTCCTTTAGAAGAGACACCGACATCTTAGTCAGCCTTGCTTGTTGAACTACGCTTATGCCACCACCACTTGTCTTCTCTATAACTATATCAGGAGGATTCTGATCTAAACGAATTCCGATGTTAGCAAGCTCTGTTCTAAGTACATTTTCATGGTGGGGTTGGAAGACATCTAAAACAAGCAAAACCAAATCAGCACCTCTTGCTACTGAAAGTATTCTTTTCCCAAGCCCTCTTCCACTAGATGCTCCCTTTATTATTCCTGGCAAATCCAAAATTTGGATCTTTGCACCTTTGTAATCCATCATGCCTGGTACTACTGTTACTGTGGTAAACAAATGCACGGCTACAGGAGATTTTGCATTAGTGAGTCTGTTAAGTAATGTCGATTTACCTACACTAGGAAGCCCAATTATGACAACTTTTGCATCTCCAGTTCTTCTGACGTCGAAACCTTTTGAGCTTTTTGACGATTTTGATTTTTTTTCTTCTTGTTCCTTTTTGAGCTTTGCAAGTTTTGCTTTCAGTAATCCTATGTGATGTTCTGTGGATTTATTTACAGGAGTATTTGCTATTTCGTCCCTTATGGACTTGATTTTTTCAGGAATTCCCACCTTTGCTCCCCCTCTTTGATTTCAGAAATAAAATCTTATTACTTTTCTTAACAAATTCGATTCTTGTTATAGGTATTGTTTCAAAGTTGTTCGATACTCTGAGAAATTCCGGTAATGATACTTCCCTTATTACTTCAAAATCTCGATAACCTACGGTATAGAGGAGTGGATTATCTCCATACTGAGCTTTGCTGAAAATCTCCAGTAACTTTCCTTTTCTTGCCATAATCTAAGCTTCATTGAAACGGTATTTTAGTTCTGTCTGTTAATTTTCTATGTTCTTGAATTGTAATTCTCGATCACGTAGCAATTATTACAAGCTAAGAAAAATCCCTCATTGATGCATGCTAAGATTTTCGCAATTGACATTGATGGAACCATTACAGAAAATGGAGGAGGCAGAATCAATCTTGATGCTCTATCCGCACTACGATACATGGAGAATTTGGGTCATAAAATCGTGTTTGTTTCGGGACGATCCTCAGTTGAAGGCTATTTGTTAGCGGTTTTCGCTGGAACAACGCATATAGCTGTAGGTGAAAATGGCGGGGCCATAACTTTTGGGCCTATTAATCATAAATTGCTAGGAAACAAGCAGGATTGCATCAATGCATTTCAGCTTATAAAGTCAAAAATTCGAGAGGTAAAGGAAAAAGCGGTATTTCCTAGAATGACTGAAGTAGTGCTGGAGAGAACATTCGACATAAACCAAGCCGAAAAAATTGTGGCAGAAAATAATCTACCAGTACATCTATCTGACAGCCAATATGCTTTTCATATTAATTCTAGAGGAATAGACAAAGGAGTAGGAATTGAAGAGGTAATCAAGATGCTTTCTGCTTCAAGCAAAGATGTAATAGCTATTGGGGATAGCGAGACTGATGTTCCCTTGTTTAAGATATCTGCATTGAGCATAGCTCTTGGTAACGCTTCCGAAGCCGTAAAATCAAAAGCTACCATGAGCGTTTCAGGAAAATCGGGAGAAGGAATAATTGAAGCCTTCGATCGTATCGCTACAGAATTGTCAAAGGTGTAGTAATTGACACTGAGGCTTCTGCTAAATGAAATCGAGTCAAACCTAAGACAAATCTGCTCCAAACTAAATTATCCAGTTACCAATTTTGCAGTAGAAGAAGCAAAACCTGGCTTTGGTGATATAACTTCAAACGTGACGTTTTTGGTGGCAAAATCTGTCAAAGAAAAGCCTTACGGAATTGCAAAAGCTATTTCCAAAGAATACCAAGAGCACCTAAGCAAATTCATAACAAAAGTGGAAGCTCATCCGTCAGGTTACTTGAACTTTTTAGTCAACCACGAAGAAATGAGTAAAATCACTCTTTTGGAATCTCGCAAGAAAGATTATGGTTCCATAAACGTCGGAGGTGGATCTAAGGTGGTTGTGGAACATACAAGTGTAAATCCAAACAAGGCATTGCACATAGGTCATGTAAGAAATGTTGTGATAGGAGATACGATTGTTCGCATACTTCAGAAAGCAAACTATGACGTCAAGGTGCTCAATTACGTGGATGACTCTGGACTCCAAGTAGCTGATATTGTGGTTGGTTTCAAGTATGGAGGATTTTCAGAAATACCATCGAATAATCAAAAGTTTGATCACTACTGTGGAGATGTGGTATACGTTCAAACCATAAAAAAGTACGAAAGTGACCCCAAACTTGAAGAGATCAGAACACAAGTATTAAAAGAACTTGATGAAGGGACTTCTGACACAGCACAACTAGCAAAAAAAATCACAAGACGAGTTCTTACGGAACAACTTAAGACTTGTTGGAGGCTTGGCGCCACCTTTGATTGTCTTAATTTTGAGTTTCAGATAATTCGATCCAATCTATGGAAAACAATTTTTGAAAAAATGAAACAGATGAATCTCATAGAACTTAAAAAAACTGGAAAAAATGCCGGCTGCTGGGTCATAAAATCAGAAGATGACGAAGATAAAGTGCTGGTGAGAAGTAATGGAACTGCAACCTATGTTGCAAAGGATATTCCATACGCAGCATGGAAGCTTGGTATACTAGATGATCCTTTTTACTATACAAAATATGGAGTACAATCTAACAATAAAGTGCTCTGGGAAACGGTACTAGAAAAAAACTCTGAAGAACGTCAACATTTTGCAGGTGA
>JBHIDF010000033.1:0-6252 GCA_046759945.1 Nitrosopumilaceae archaeon | reverse complement strand
CTGTAATTTTAAAGCCAGAATTTAAAGTAGTGACAGGCACAAGCTGCCCTATGATCTGATCTCGTGATATCTCTAAATCAATCTCTTCTTTTGTTTCTCGTCGTGCTGTTTCCAGAAGATCAGTATCGTCATCTTTCCACTTTCCTCCGGGAAATGATATTTCACCAGCATGCTGATTCATTGATTTTGGTCTTTCTGTCATTATGATTTTGGGCTCAGAGCTGTAGATTACTATCATCACTGCAGCAAGCTTTGATTTCCCATCTTGATTTGCTGCTGGAGACAGACTAGTTGAAAATACGTTCTTGATTTGCTGGAGTTCCATTTTATAATGTCAGACTAGAAAGTTCTCGATATTAATCGTTCAAAGATTATAATCAGGTATCCAAGCAAATCCTTTATGACTATTCGATACGAGGTAAATCCTCCAAAGGTAAAACGAGATTCAATGGACTCGCATGAAAGCTTAGAGAACTCTCTAAGCAAGCTAAAAGAGAGAATCTCAAAGATTGAAAGTCTTTGTCAGGGTATTCACATAACGGATTCTGTTTTAGGTATCCCAAGAATTTCTCCTATTACTACGGGTGCTTTGATTAGGAATAACAACTCGAAAATGGAAATTACCGCAAGTCTGCGCGTGCGAGACAGAAATCTTACTTCTATTACTCAATCTATCTTTGACGCCTTACTGCTTCAGCTAAACGGCGTCTTGGTTCTCAAAGGTGATCCTCCCCCAGAAGGTCCCAAAGATTCCAAACTTGTTCCAAGCGAGATTGTAAAGTATTTCAAGGATTTGGGTTTAAGAAAAAAAATTGATCTCTTTCTGTCGCTGCCAAGTAATCCCAACTTTGATAAAATTCAGAAAAAGATTGAATCCGAGCCAACCGGCTTTATAACACAAGTTATTCATTCAATCGAGCAGGTTTCAAGAATTGTGGAAAAGCTCAAGCCTCAAGGGTTTAAAATAATTCCGTGTGTCTTACTACCTTCCCAAGAAAACGCAAGCTCAGCCAAATATCTGAATCTTGACTGGTCAAGCTATAGTGACAATGTTAATGATTTCTTAAAAGAAGTTCACAAAATTGCTGGTGATGTGTTAATTACATCTCCAAATGATTTTAAAGGAGCCTATGAGACTTTTACAAAGTTAACAAGTTGATTTCATCTTATACTGTTGGAATTTTCCCTCGATCTGAAAAACTCATTGAGGCAACACGCAAAAATTCTCCTAGTCTCTCTTCTCTGTTCATTAAAGAAAAAAAAGAATTCATCGCAGTACAAAAAAAAGCAAAACTGGGATATGTTAGTGATCCCCTCTTAGACTGGGATGACATCTTTAGGCCTTTTTCTAAACTAAGGTCAGTCAAAATTGCTGCGCTAAATAGAATTTATGAAATGAACACTTTTTACAGAAGGCTTTCTTTTGAGGGAGGTTTGGATGGAGCTGGAAACGTAATTAAATCAAATTTGGCGTTGTCTCTGCTTCCGAAAAACAAGACTGTCAGCATACCAGAACCGTATACATTTGCAGACCAGCACCTGAGTACAAAATACAAAAGAAAAGAAGAGCTGACTATCTTCCTTGCCAAGATGCTTAGAAAAGAGTTGGATTCGCTTACAAAATCTGGTTTTAAACTTATTCAGCTTCTCGCACCCTCAATTGCATACAATGTTGCCAAGGTTGATTTGTCTCTCGTAAAGAATGCGCTCACCATTCTTACAGGTGGACTCAAAGCAAAGACCATTCTACACTTCTACTTTGGAGATGTCTCAAAAAAGATAGAAAAGTTACTTGATTTGCCAGTATCTGGCTTGAGCTTTGATACCATGTCAACTCCAATCTCTTCAATCAAAAGACATAGTTTCTCAGGAAAATCACTTTCTTTTGGTATTGTAAATTCTTACAATACAAAAATTGAAAACAAGAAAAAATGTGTCAGTGATATTAATAACGCAATCTCAAAAACAAGGCCTGATGAAGCATATGTCACGACAAGTTTTGATTTAGAATACGTGCCAAAAGAATTTGCAACTAAAAAAATATTAGTACTGGGAGAAATTGCAAGGGGAGTTAAAAATGTCTAAAAAACTTTTTCCAACTCAAGAGATAGGAAGTCTGAAAAAACCATCTTGGCTGCTAAATACAGTAAAAAATCCTAAAACGTCTAACAAAGCAAAGGTGAGAGCAAGAAACGATGCTGCACTACTAAACATCAGAACATTGGAGAGTCTGGGGCTTGACATAGTTTACGACGGAGAAGTAAGAAGAGTTGAGATGTATGAGGAACCTGTGCGATACATCAATGGATTTGAGTTTGCAGGACGTGTAAGATCATGGGATAACAAGTACTACAAAAAAGCCAGAGTTACTCGACCCATTTCATATAAGAGAAATTTCCATGAAGAAGAGTTCAAGTTCATTAAAAAAAATGCTAAAAAAGACATCAAAGTACCAGTAACTGGTCCTTATACACTGGCTGACTGGTCTTATAATGAACACTACAAATCAAAAGAAGATTTTGTAATGTCGCTTGCAAAAAAAGTGATCAGACCTTTACTAAAAGACTTGGTGAGGCTAGGCGCTAAAATCATACAGATTGATGAACCGGCAGCCACTTCACATCCGTCGGAGATGGGTATTTTCAGAGACTCGATAAATGAATCTGTAAAGGGGGTTGATGCAAAAATCGTTGTACATGCGTGTTTTTCAGGTAATAATTACGAGGTACTGGCGCCGGAAATGTCCGATATAAGAGTCCGACAATACACTTTAGAATTTGCAAACAGGGACAGCTGGAAGTTGGGTATAAATGACAAAGAAAGGAACGGTTATCGCGTACTGAAGTTGTTCAGAGATTACGGATACAAAGGCGAGATTGGAATTGGTGTGACCGATGTACACGTAGACGAAATAGAACCACCAAAACTCCTTCGGGACAGAATATTGTATGCTGCAAAAGCATTTGGAGATCCTTCTAAAATTTATGTAAACCCAGATTGTGGTCTTCGAACAAGATCAAGAACCGTTGCTTTTAAAAAAATAAAGTCACTAGTGCAGGGAGCTGAGCTAGCTAGGAAAAACTAGAAAACTAGTTTCAAATTAAGAAGCAAAAATAAATTAATGATATACGAGTCATGGTTCAAAAAGCTCTTACTACAAGTAATTTAGTCAGAAGTGTTACTTTTTTCCTGCATGCAGGAATTGCAATAACCTTTGTCTTCATGCCTATAATTGCAAAGGGAGTAACAGAATCTGTTTTTGAGGTAGGCTTGATTGTCGCTTCTTTTAGTTTTTCTCAGATTTTATCAGAAATTTACTTTGGTAGAATTTCAGACAAGAAAGGAAATAGACTTGTCTTTATTCAAACAGGGCTTGCGGGTTGCGCCGTAGCCTTTGGACTACACTATTTTGCTGATGACGCATTCTTGTTGTTGCTGGCAAGAATCGTAGCTGGAATAACAACTGGATTGATGATTCCTGCCCTGCTAGCATATACTTACGAGGCAAGTAAAGAAAAAGCAAAGGTAGCAACTGTCATCTCTTTCCACGCACTAGGTTGGCTTGCCGGCATCGTTGCTGCTGGAGTGGTAAATGACGAAAGGGTGATCTTTCTTGCTAGCAGCGCTCTTTTTGTAGTAGGACTGTTGATATCGACTAAGTTACCTAAGATTTATTCAAAAAAAGAGCTAGGCAAAGGTTTAACAAAACACGTAATTGTAAAAAACAAATTTCTGTTCTCATCTCTCCTGCTGAGACATACAGGTGCAGCTTCTGTGTGGACCATTTTGCCGATTGTTCTAATGGACCTTATGGGTGCTCAGCTTTACGAGATTTCCATAGTATATGTTGCAAATACACTGACTGCATTTGTTGTCATGAACCTGATGGGTTCCAAACTTAGAATCAACAATGTTACCAAGTTTAAGATTGGAATTGGACTGACAATCTTCGTCTTTATCGGTTTATCTCTGATAACAGAGTGGTGGATGGCCATGCCTTTTATGTCACTGGTTGGCGTTGCATGGTCATTTTTCTACATAGGTGGAAATATCCACCTTATGGAAAATAATCCCAAGTCAACGTCAACTGGTATTTTCAATTCGACACTTTCTATTTCCCATGTGATTGGTCCAGTTATTGCAGGCTCTATTGCCTTTCTTTTTGATTATGTATTTGTGATGTATTTTGCTGCAGCAATTGCTTTCTGTGGATTCTTAGTTTCGTTGAAAATTACAAAGTAGCAATTTTTTACAGGTTGTTGTTTTAGAGTAAAGGCAGATACTTATGCAGGCTAGAGAACAGTGGGGCTCCCATCTTGGTTTTATCATAGCTTGCATAGGATCAGCAGTTGGTATTGGAAATATCTGGCGGTTTCCTTACATCGTAGGCACAAATGGTGGCGGCGCCTTTCTTGTACCGTATGTAATAATCACAGTATGCTTTGGTCTTGCGTTTATGATATTAGAGTTTGCAGTTGGTAGACGCTACCAGACTTCGATAATAACCAGTCTTGCCCAAATCAAAAAAAAGTTCAGGTGGGCAGGAATTTTTACCGTATTGGTAGCATTTGCAATTCTTAGTTATTATTTGGTAATACTTGGATGGGTTATTGCATTTCTTTTTCTTATGATTACTCAATCGTCTGCAGATTTTGACGAGTTTACCAATTCACTCTATCCTGTCTTTACTTTTCTTGTCATCCTTGCAATCAACTACGTTGTAATCAGAAAGGGAGTAACGGGGGGAATAGAGAGGTTAAACAAAATTGGAATCCTGCTTTTGGTGGCTATGTTAGTCCCTCTTGCCATTTTTGGAATGCTTCTCCCAGGCTCAGAGAAAGGTTTAGAGTTTTATCTTACCCCCGACTTCTCTAAACTATCTGAAGCTGATATATGGTCTACCGCGTTTGGCCAAGTATTTTTTTCATTGTCTCTAGGGACAGGAATTCTCCTAGCATATGGAAGCTATATGAGAGGCACACACTCACTTGTAAAATCATCTGCAATAATAATTGTCTCCAACGCTATGGTATCGTTCGTTGCAGGTCTGATGATATTTTCTATTGTCTTTGCCTTTGGAATGAACCCAGAAGAGGGTGTTGCGTTGGTGTTTCAAGTTATGCCTTCTATATTTTCAGAAATGGAGTTTGGTATGATGATAGGAGCGACATTTTTCTTCCTTCTTCTGATTGCAGGTCTGACATCATCAGTTTCCATTTTTCAAGTTCCAGTCTCTGCTCTAGAAGATACTTTCGGGTATAGCAAAAGCAAATCAGTTCTTATCATCACACTGCTGGTGTTAGCAGTCGGTTTACCTTCCGCACTAAGCTATAGTTCTGTAGAACTAACTGTATTTGGCGAGGCATTTTTAGATCTGATGGACTCGTTTTTCGGAATATACGGAATTGCAATTTCGGCAGTGATATTTGTGGTACTTGTTACTTGGTTTATGAATAAGAAAGAGTTGCTAAATCAAGTAAATGTTGGTCAAAAGATTAGAATCCCAGAATGGATAGTATCGGTGGTAAAATTTGTCTTGCCTGCACTTATCATTGCATCATTGTTATTTACTTTCTTAGGAATCTAGTGGGAGACGTTACGCTAGTCCCCATCTTGACATAACCTTCGTTTCAATTTTCTTGAACACAAGTCCGTCAACAGCGATTCCAATTCCCATAATTACAAGCATGATGGCAATTACTTGAGAGACATCATTTAGCTGACGACCAACATTTAGCAAAAATCCTAGTCCCAGGAACGAAAACAAAAGTTCTGCTCCAATAAGACCACGCCATGCAAACGCCCATCCCTGCTTAAATCCTGAAATCATGTATGGAAATGCGGCAGGAACTAAGACGCTTGTAACGAGTTTCGTGCCTTTTGCCCCCATGTTTCTTGCCGCAGCAATTATGGAAGGATTGATGTTTTTGACCGCAGTATAGCTGTTTATTGTTACCGCAAAGATTGCTCCGATTGTAGTGACAAAGATTATGCCAGCATCGGTCAGGCCAAACCACAAGATTGCCAATGGGACCCAAGCAATAGAAGGAATTGACTGTAGACCTAGAACTAATGACCCTATAGTTTGGTTCACGGTTTCAAATCTGGCCATAAATATTCCAAGTGCCAGACCCCCAGCAATTGCCATTGTAAGGCCAACGATTAGTCTCCACATGCTAGTTCCAATTCCGTAGAAGAGGCTACCATCTGCTATACCATACACTAAATCCTCAGCAACTTCGAGAGGAGAGG
>JBHIDF010000032.1:0-6274 GCA_046759945.1 Nitrosopumilaceae archaeon | reverse complement strand
CCTACACCGTGACTTATTCTTACACCGTCGATTTTAGGATTGAGTTTTTCCAAATCTTTAACATTATAAACTAAATTATCAGTATACCCAGACGGATGTAATCCCCTTGCAGTTTTTGGTCCTCCGTAACCAACTTTAACAATCCCCGGTCGACCTCTACTTTTTTGTTTTCTCTGATGATTGTCTATTCCCTTCGGCTTTCTCCAAGATTCTGAAATCCGAACATATCTCCAACTTTCCTGTCTTACAAATTCTGGTTTGTGCCTTGAAACTTTCTCTCGCTGAGACAAGAGTTCCTTATTGATGGGCATGAAGGAAAATCTTGAACCTTAGAATAAATAGGTTTCTTGAAATAAAATCCAGAATCTCAATTCTTAGAAAGAGATAAAAAGGAACTATTAGGCGGTCTTTTATCCTATGAGGATGTTTTGCTTTAAAATAAAAACATCAAATGAATATGGTAAATTCTTATGACAGAAACAAAAGGTAAATCAATTTCTGAATTTTTTTTTTCACAATTAGAAGAATTCGGTATTAAACCTAGTAACGTGCATAGAAATCTTCCAGTTCAGACTCTTGTGGATATTGCGGTTCAAAAAAATGAAGGAATCGTCACTTCTACAGGCTCACTTTCTGTGAAAACGGGAAAATACACTGGGAGGTCACCCTATGATCGTTACATCATTGACGATAATGAAACTCATAACAATGTTGATTGGGGCAAAATAAATCACCCATTCCCAGAGGAGAAATTTGAGAAAATTTTTCTAAAGATGAAAAAGTACTTAGAAAATAAAGAAATCTTTGTTTTCGATGGTTTTGTAGGGGCAGAAATTGAAAACAGATTACCTATTCGTGTAATAAATGATCACGCTTGGCAAAGTCTTTTTGTACGTCAAATATTTGTGAGGCCTTCTGCGGCAGAGTTAGAGTCACATGATCCAGAATTTACCCTACTTTCAATAAACGATTTTGAGGCAATCCCCGAAGTTGACGGTACAAATTCTAATGCTTTCATAATGATCAATCTCTCAAAGAAAGTCGTTTTAATAGGCGCTACCTCGTATGCTGGAGAAATGAAAAAAGCAATGTTTTCTGTTATGAATTACATACTTCCATCCCGAAATGTGCTTCCAATGCATTGTTCAGCAAACATTGGAAGGAATGGTGATGTTGCATTGTTCTTCGGTCTATCAGGTACTGGCAAGACCAGTCTCTCTACAGATCCTAATCGAATGCTAATCGGAGATGATGAACATGGGTGGTCAGAGAAGGGTGTCTTTAATTTTGAAGGAGGTTGCTATGCAAAATGTATCAATCTGAGCAAAGAAGCAGAACCACAAATTTGGAATGCAATCAAAAATGGCGCTGTACTGGAAAATGTTGTAATTCATAAAAATACATTGAAGCCAGATTTCGACGACGGAAGTATTACTGAAAATACTAGAGCCGCTTATCCGCTTGATTACATTCCAGGTGCGATTTTTCCAAGTACGGGCGGACATCCTAAAGTAATCATATTTCTTACTGCAGATGCACTTGGAGTATTACCTCCAATTTCAAGACTAACGAAGGAAGGAGCAATGTATCACTTCATGTCTGGATACACAAGCAAACTAGCAGGAACTGAACGTGGAATAAAAGAGCCAATAGCGACTTTTTCGGAATGCTTTGGGGCTCCTTTCATGCCTCGACCCGCTTCGGTCTATGCTAGGATGCTTGGTGACATAATTACAAAGCACAAGACTGTTGTCTACTTGATCAATACCGGTTGGTCAGGAGGTCCCTATGGTGTAGGTAAAAGAATTAGCATAAAGTATAGTAGAGCAATAATCACGGCAGCTCTGGCAGGAGAATTTAACATAATAAAGCACAGACATGACGACATATTCAATTTAGATGTGCCAACGACTTGTCCGGATATACCATCAGAGATCCTCAATCCTAGGAATACGTGGATTGATAAAGACTCCTATGATCTTTCTTCTAGAAAGCTAGCACAAATGTTTGTAAATAATTTTGAAAGATTTGATGGTGTACCAGAGGAAATCAGAAAAGCCGGACCACAGAGTTCATAATAGTCTTATTTCCTTCTAAGATTCATACCCACAACTATCACCAATCCAGTTATTATCAGAATTAGAACAAAAGGTTTAGACGTGATTCCAATCGAGTCAAAAAACTCAAATCCGGTTCTGTGAGATGGGTTGCTGACAATTATAGTTTCATACACGGTTTCAATTCCATCTGCTGTAGTTATCTGTGTTTCAATCCAATATTCACCTGATTCGTAAATGGCAAGAGGTAAAGTCTTAATTGGAGTTACTGAAGTGATATACGTTTGACCTGAATTTTTGTTTGTTACAGAAATTTTTGCATATGACCAATCTTTAGGATGTGCTAGATCGAAGATCAACTTTCCATTTGTTTCAGTAACGTCTACAGTTCCTTCTGTTATGTGGATTAGAATTGGAATTCGATAGCTAGTTTTCTTGTCATTGATAATGAGGGTTCCTTCAAAATCGCCGAGTTTTTCTCGTACTAGCGTAGATTCAATGTTCAGTTGTTCGTTTTCAAAAGAATATACAAAATCTACTTCGTTTTCTCCCCATTCGAATTCTATATCGAATGGTGGAATAACCCCGTTGAGGTCTTTCAAATGGAGTGGTTTTATTTGGGTTGGATTCTTCGGTGAAAGGTTAAAGATTAGGGTATCCGGCACTATAATGAGACTTGCGTCAAAGGCTTTTGTCAGATTTAGTCTTCCATTTCCTGCAATTTCAGACGAAAGCACATTTCCATATGGATCTGATACTGGATCAGCGGTAGTTGATAGTATAGAAGCAATTTCAATGGGTTTGAGAGTGGGATCTTTTTGTAAAAGGATGGCTACAGCTCCTGATACGTGTGGTGCAGCAAAGCTTGTCCCACTTGTAAGGTTGTATTTTCCACCACTTAGGGTCGTGTTTACAAATGCACCCGGTGCCACCAAATCAGGCTTTATGTAAAAAGGTGATACAGGTCCTCGTGAACTAAATGGCGCCACAAAATCTGCATGATAAAAAACATCTAAAATTCCTAGGGTCTTACTTTCCAGCGTCTCCCTTAATTCGAGTCCTTCTTCTCTTGACATTGATACCGCCGGTATACTTGGAACGTAATCAGGTCCAGCCTCTTCATGTATCAGCTCTCCAAAAAAGATGCCGGGTTGATTGTTGTAAACAATTAAAGCTTCTGCACCATTTTGTGCGGCGGTGAACTCTTTCTCCGAAAAATATACTATTTCACCGGGCTTGTCACTACCCCTCTCCACTAGCAAGATTGAATCCTGCACATCCAACTCTTGCAAATCCTCTATCTTTCCGTATTCACCGAAAATGATTTGTGCAGATATAGGTCCGGATAATAGACTAGTTCCTATCATAGGAAAGACTTGGTATTGTTTATCTCTCACGTCAAGTGTTGAAACAAGACTAGAAGTATTGTTGTTAAAGCTTGCACCTACAGTTATCGAATTAATGGCTCTTCCCGGACTTCCGATTGATCCTAATCCCGGACCGTTATTTCCAGCAGCGGTAACAACAACAATTCCCTTCTTTATTGCATCGTTGACGGCATTATCGATTTTCAGGTTTGTTTTGTTAACTCCTAAACTTATGTTTATGACGTCAGCCTCATCCTTGATTGCATGATGGATGGCTTTGATTATAAAATCCGAGGAAACAGACTCTCCATCAGACGAAACACGGTATGCTAAAATTTTTGACTTGGGCGCAATTCCTTTTAGACTTCCGTCAGCAGCAATAATTCCTGCCACTTCGGTTCCATGCCCACTTGTATCCATTGGATCATTATCGTTGTCAACATAGTCATATCCACCAATGACCTTACCGTTAGGTCCAAATCCAGAAAGGTCGGGATGATTATAGTCAACTCCTGTATCTACTATGGCAATTTTGATTCCATTACCATCGAATCCTAACTTTTCCGTATATACTGAACCGATGAAAGGACCACTTTTATCCAAGTATAACTGAATGTTTGGCTTCACTTCAAAATCATGTAAAATAATTATAGCTAATACAACTACGATAGCAGAAAAAAAAACTATTTTGTATTTTTCCATCATTAACCTTCCAGACGTATTGGGATAAAATCCATTGCTTGAATAAAGCAATAAATTATGTTAACAGAGATGGTCTTCATGGGAAAATACACACTTCCTGAAATGCCTTACAAATATGATGCGTTAGAACCACACATTGATGCCAGAACAATGGAAATACATCACACAAAACATCATCAAACATACACAAATGGTCTGAATGACGCGCTGGAAAAGCTTAGTTCTGACTTGCAAAAAAAGGACATTATAGAGATTCTCTCAAGCATGAATTCTGTACCAGATGATAGTAGGAAAGCAATCAATTTTCACGGCGGTGGATATGACAATCACAAACTGTTTTGGAACAATATGAAGGGCAATGGTGGAGGAGAACCAGGAGGTTCTGTAGCAGATGCTATAAATTCTTCCTTCGGAAGCTTCGCTGACTTTAAGGATAAGTTTTCAAAAACTACTATCGCAATACAAGGTAGTGGATGGGGATGGTTGGTTTACAATCCAGATACTAAGAAAGTCGAATACAAGGCGATGCCAAACCAGACTAGTCCTAGAACTGAAGGATTAGTTCCCTTGTTGGGTCTTGATGTATGGGAACATGCATACTACTTGAAATACCAAAACAAACGTCCTGACTACGTTACAGCATGGTGGAACGTTGTCAACTGGGAAGAGGTTGATAGCAGATTTTCAAAAGCGAAAGGATAAACTTACCTTTACTCTTATTTTTTCATCCAACAACATCCTAATCTGATCTTATCTGAAGAATGGTAATTGTATGCTACAACTAAGTTTTTGCTTTAGCTATCTCTCCTTTTCTTGGACCAATTTTTTTACGTTGATCAAATTAGTGAGAATGCATTTATAGCCATCCAAGTCATTTTTTTGTAAATGAGTGAAGAACAACTTCAAGGAATATACTACCAAATTCAATTGCTTGAATCTTACCTAGTTGATTTAATACAAAAGGAACGAATAACTGTAAACGTAATTCAGGAGGCATCATCTGCTATTGAATCCATTAAAGGAATAGGAGAAAAAGAACAGCCCGAGGCACTAGTCCCAGTTGGCTTGGGAGCCTACGTGAAAGCAAAAATTATTCCGAACGAAAAGATGATCCTAAATATCGGCGCTGGTACTGCAATGGAACGTAACAAAGATTCTGTGATTAATTATATCGAATCTAGGATTAAAGAGATGCAGGTCGCCCTGCAAGAAACGGCTGCACAAAAGCAGCAGGTTACGGCAAAACTGGAACAGAGTAAACAAGAAATTAATAGCCTATTGCAAAGAGCACGTAATTCAAAGTAAAGGAAATTACATTATGTTTGAAAAATTAAGGAATACCTTTGCGAAGACTGCCAAGAGTTTCAGCGAAAAAGAACTAAGAGAAAAGGACATAGATGACATTCTATCCGAACTTGAAATTTCTCTAATGGAATCTGATGTAGCAACAGAAGTTATTGATTCTTTAAAATCCGAATTAAAACAAAAGCTAGTTGGAGAAAAAGTAGAGAAAAAAAGAATAGAGGAGACCGTGAAGCAGAGCCTTGTTAGATACATTTCTGATTTGTTTGACTCCACACCTAAAATTGATCTGTTATCGAATGTATCTTCCAAAAAAAATAGCGGTGAGCCGTATATCATATTGTTTGTTGGTATAAACGGAACCGGAAAAACTACAACCTTGGCTAAAGTGGCACATATGCTACAAAGAAACAAATTTTCTGTTGTTGTTGCCGCGGCTGACACCTATAGGGCAGGCGCAATTGAGCAATTACGTGTACATACAGACAGGTTAAACCTAAAATTGATAGCACAAAACTATGGATCCGATCCGGCAGCTGTTTCACGTGACGCTGTTCTTTATGCGAAGTCGCATAAGGTCGACTGTATTTTAATTGACAGCGCCGGTAGGATGCAAACAAGCAAGAATCTAATGGATCAAATTTCGAAAATCAATAAAGTTGTCAATCCCGACTTGAAGATCTTTGTAGGGGACTCGTTAGCGGGAAACGATACAGTAAACCAAGCACGAGAGTTTTATCAATACGTAAAATTTGATGGTGCAATACTTACAAAAAGTGATGCTGATGCAAGAGGAGGATCGGCAATTTCTATTGTGAAAGTAACGTCAGCACCCATTTTGTACTT
>JBHIDF010000031.1:0-6274 GCA_046759945.1 Nitrosopumilaceae archaeon | reverse complement strand
GAAGAAGATCTTTTGAAGATAGTCAAGATGATCAGTCGCATTTTGCTGACAGTCGTTCGGACAAAGGTTCAACTAGAATTTTTCAAACTTTCGATAAAAGGTAACAGTTCAGCATCGCATATCGTTTTAGTGAAAGTTATAACAGAAATTTTGTCATACGTCGCTAAATCTAACAAAATAAAGAGAGTCTCTCTCGCAGTTTCCCCTTTAATTCATCCTGCATGGTTCATCGAGGATAGCATCAAAGATCTTGCTCAAAAAAATCTAATACCGTGGTTTCCTCTCTCTGGATTAGACCAGTCTATCTTGGATTCAGCAAAAGAAATTGGCCTTGAAAAATACATCTCAGATATTGAAGATGTCTGTAGGTTAAACTTTGGGAAAAGAAGAATTTCTAAAGACCAGACTTTGAATATGTGCAAAGCCGCAATTAAGACAAGAAAGTCAGTAACAGTGACCGTGGGTGCGAAAACCATTCATGATATTCTTGACTCCTTGAAATCTAATCATTGAGAATTTAAACGGGTAGAATTGATCTGATCCTGTGATAAAGATAGCACAATTCATCTATCCGTGGGGAAATGGTCACTACTCAAGAATGATGGCACTTGACAGGGTTCTTCCAAAATACGTCAAAGACGAGATAGAGATGCATTATTTAAGCAAAGATCAAGTCTATCAAAAACTCGTAGAAAAATTTCCATCCAAAAAACAACAAATTCATGAGATCTTTATGCCGACACCAGTTGATGGGAAGTATGGACCAAGCGTCACGTTATCATTGCTAAATTTTCTGCTTCCGATTTCCGGTAATCCACCACTTGTAAAACAGATATCACTTTACCTAAAACAAGAAAGCAAGATGTTCGATCATGAAAACTTTGACTTTGTGATAAACGATGGCGACATGGGATCAAATGTCATTGCCAAGAACAGGGGCGTGAACTGTATATTTGTGACAAATCAATTCAAACCCAAGCTTTGGAAATCCCACTTTTACTTTTATCCTTCACTAGAGTACATATCAAAGCAGATTGCAAAGGCTTCTAAGATTGTTGTAGCTGACTCGCCTCCCCCGTATACCATTTGTGAGTATAACCTGAATTTTCCGAACCATCTTAAGCATAAGGTAGTCTATGTCGGCCACTTTTCAAATGGTGTAGGAACAGATTCGGCCTCAAAATCAGATCTAGAAAAATTGATTGAAGGCACGGAATTTGGTTATTGGATGAGAACAGGCAACAAATCTACAAATGAAGCCACTGGAAGAAAGTTTGAAGAAGTATTTCATTTAGATGAGATGAAAAATGAGAAAAGAATCATCTCTCATGCAAAAAAAGATCCATCAATAGATAAAGTTCTGGGAAACGATGGTAATACGTACTCGATCTCAGAAGCCCTTGAGAAAAGGATTGACTGGGTTCAGATAGATGTTGGATTCTTATCAGAACAAGAAAAGGAAACTGTGTTGAAATTATGTAAATATGCAGTGATTAACGGCTCTCACACAGTCATGGGAGAAATTTTAGGTAGAAAAGCAAAGCCCATTGTAGGAATTCCAGTATATGACGAACACACTAACCACATAAAGTGGGCAGAAGAAAAAAACTTGGGCGTTCTTGCTCACAACACGAAGCAAGTAGTAAAGGCGGTAAAACAGATAAAAGAAAATTCTAACAAATACAAGGAAAAACTATTAGAATTTTCTAAAAACTTTGATGGAAATGGGGCCGAAAACACAGCAAAGATAGTTAGCGAAATGCTGGAAACTAGGAAACGATTATAAATTTTTTCGTGGCTATTTACGGCACTGGTACGTGGAAAGTTCGATGGGCGAACTGACCGCAAGGGATGACGATAAAATCTGCGTACCAGAAAAATTTCTCTGAATTACTACCATTCTATTGCCGTTGGTCGATTGGTTTATGCTGGGATCGGTCGTGAAATTAGAAAAGTGGGAAGGCTTTTATGGATAATTTTTGTGAGGCCAGCATTGGCCATTTGCCCAGAGTGTGCCGCAAAGAGTGTGGAGGTCGAGATGAAGTTTGATCCAAACACAAAACACTTTATCTGCAGAAAGTGTGGACTCTATGCAACAAGGGAGCAAATAAGCGATATAAAAGAAAGACTAGGACAAAGGGAAAAAACCCGCGAGGATAAACATTATGAATACCTCGAATGGTGGCAAAAAAGCAAGAAAGACAAACAAAAGTAGATCATAGTGACGAGAACTGGCAAATTGTCTTTTCATATCAAAAAAATAGGTTGCATTACCCATCTTCGTGACATAACGCACTCTTTTCTACCAAGTTTTAAAAATTAGGGAAAGGCAGTCGCTTTTGTAAGAAATGGATCAACTTCTGAAATTTTTATTCTCTCTTGATTCATGGAATCACGCTCCCTTACAGTAACCGTTTCGTCTTGCAACGTTTGGTGATCTATAGTTATGGCTAGTGGCGTCCCGATCTCATCTAACCTCCTATATCTTCTTCCAATGGCACCTGAATGATCCAAGAACGCATCGTATTTTGTTCGAAGTCTTGAAAAAATCTCGTCCGTCTTTTCTTCTAGTCCATCTTTTCTTACAAGAGATAGAACTCCAACGTGAATAGGAGCAAGATAAGGCTTTAAGGAAAGTACGACTCGATCATTTTTCTTATCTTCTCGAAAACTGTGTTCCAGGATGGAATAAAGACTCCTGTCTATTCCCATGGAAAGCTCAAAGATATGAGGTAGAACCTTTTCATCATCATCAATTACCTCAAACTTTTCTTTGCTTTTATTAGCGTGACCCTTCAGGTCGTAGTCAGATCTGTAATTGCACGCGACAAGTTCCAACCACCCAACGCTTGTCTCGACTTCAAAGTCGAAAGCAACACTAGCATAAAAGGCCTTTTCCTTGTCACCAAGTTGTCTGAATCTAGTCTTCTTCATATCAATTCCAGTCTTTTGATAAAATTCTGTGAGCAAGCCCAAGTAAAACGCTACAAGCTTATTTGGTAAGATGCCAGCTTCCAGGGCTTGTTTACATGTCATTGTTTTCAGATCGTCATCAATCAATATTCCAAGTTTAGTGTTTTCAATTTCGGAAAAGCTCTCAAGATCATTAAGCTTATTCGGGTTGCAAAAAACTTCTATCTCAGCTTGGTAAAACTCTCTCAATCTAAGAAGACTCTGTCTTGGTGAGATCTCGTTTCTAAAACTTTTTCCAATCTGTGCCACTGCTATAGGAAGTTTGCCACGCATAGTCTTAAACAATCTTGGAAAGTCAACAAAGATGGATTGACAGGTTTCAGGCCTTAGAAAGGCCAGTTCTGACTCGGGACCTATTCCAACTCTGAACATCATGTTAAACTTCTGCGTATTTTCAAAACTACCCTTACATTTTGGACATACCAGATTTTTTTCTGAAATTATTTTATCAATTTCAGAAACTTCTGAACTCTCAGGAACTTCAATCTTAGCAATTTCCACAATTAACCTGTCAGCTCTAAAAACAGATCCACACCTGAGGCATTTTACGATTGGATCTGCAAAGCTTGACAGGTGACCCGATGCTTCAAAAACTGATTGTGACATTATCTGAGAACCATCTATTTCCATCATTCCATCTCGTCTTACAAGTTCCCGCCTCCAAAGTTCTATGAACTTGTTTTTGAGGCTGACGCCGTTTGGTCCGTATTCCCAAAAACCGGCACTCGCATCAGCATATACTTCACAGCTAGGGAAATAGAACCCACGCTCCAGCGCTAATTTCATTATTTCATCATAATTCACTAGCAATCACTATTACCGAGTTTAACACAACTAGCGTGCTAATTCTTTTACTTTTTTTAGGTTTCCAATATCGTCACGCCTATCATCGATCGGTGTCTCTAGGATCATTGGGATCTTCTCCTTGGAGCCGAATTTTATCACTTCCCTCATACCCCTTTCGCCTATGTGACCGAGTCCTATGTGTTCGTGTCTATCAGTGTTACTCCCTATCTCACCTTTTGAGTCATTAAGATGCAATATCTTCAGATGTTCAAAGCCTACAGCAGCATCAAACTTCCCGAGAGTAGACTCTGTTGCTTTTTCTGTTCTTAAATCATATCCTGCTGCAAAGGCATGGCAAGTGTCAAAACAGACACCAAATTTCTTTGCTGGTTCTAGCTGAGACAAGATGGATGCCAGTTGTTCAAAGTTAGAACCTACAGAATTTTTCTGGCCCGCAGTGTTTTCAAGAAGTATAGTTACACCATTTGTTTTTTTAGATGCCTTTGTGAAAGCATTAACTAGTCTTTTTATTCCTGCTTCATCACCTGTCCCCATGTGACTTCCAAGATGTGCGACGACGTAGGGAATTCCCAGCTTTTCTGCTCTTTCGACTTCAGCAATCAAAGTTTTGAGAGACCTAGAATACATTGATTCATCAGGAGAAGAAAAGTTAGGCAAGTACGGCATATGAACCACAGTAGCAAGTCTATCAATCTTACTCGCAGAGAGTTTTTCTTTGAATTTTTTCTCTACTTCTTGTGAGATCTCTTTTGCATTCCAGCTCCGAGGGTTTCTTGTAAAAATTTGAAAGGCACTACATTCTCTCTCAGTGGCATTGTCTATTGCTATATCAAGAGAAGCTGCGATGGACACATGTACTCCTACCTGCATATGAAGTGCACTTGCTGAACATAATTTAAAGTAGTATCGGGTTCGATTTAATCAAATTTTATGATCGGTGGTAGTAGGCCAAATTTTTAAGCTTAAGATATGATAAAGAAGACGTGATAGACCTTGGAGACGAAGATCTCGCCAAGTACCCCTTTCTCGCAGAAGCTGGCCAGTATCTTAAGGACAAAGGGTTCAAGTTAGACCAGTTTGCCCATCCAGACTTTAGGCCTGTCCTAAAAAAGGCGTACGACAGAATTAAAGTAGCCACAACGGGCAAAATCTATAGTTCAAACCTTGAACATCTAGATAACTTAGACTCTGAAATTCTATCCTTTGTGATAGCTGTAATCTTATTGAAATCAACAGGTATGAGTACTCTGACCAGAAGGTTTTCTCTAGCTGAAGCACGGAGAGCAGAAAGGTATCTACAGCAGGATATTAGCCGAAGTAAAGATGACTCAAAAGTCGAGCTAGCTTTTAAGATTTTTCAAGATGTTTTTTCAGTTAACGTAAAAACAGTGGACGGTGACTTTGTAATTGCCGCTCCCGATTATATCAGGCGAGCTATTCATTTCCATGAAAAGGAATGGAAGCTAGTTAACAGACGGGTACAAGATGGATTAGTCTATCTAAGTTCTCATGAAATTGTTAGACTAATACGTCGGGAGCTTGATAACTACATAAAGACGAAGATTCAGGCCGTTTCCACACCTTCTGTTCCTGAAGCTTTTAGAAAACGTGTAGACGATCTAAAGTCTCTTGCAAAAAAGTTCACTACCTATGTTGAAGTCTCCACAGAATACCCACCATGCATCAAGCACGCAATTGAGGTACTTGATAATGGAGAGAACTTGCCTCATTCAGGGAGATTTATGCTTGGCACATATCTATTGGCAAGAGGACAAAGCATTGAGCAGATCGTACCGTTATTTAAGAACGCTCCAGATTACAACGAAAAGGTAACTCGTTATCAACTTGAGCATCTTGCTGGAAAGACTGGTGGAGGAACAAAGTATTCCTGTCCATCTTGTGATAAGGTAAAAAGCGAAGATCTTTGTTACGAGATACCAGAATGCCATAACATCATAAACCCCATACAATTTGGAAAGAAAGAGACCACAAATGCTTGAAAAAAATAAAGCGTTTGTAGAAGAGTCGTTCAAGAAATATTACTTTGATCACTTTGACCAAATACATGTTCCACTAAGAACGTCAGAGAGAGAATTTGGCTACCAGAAATTTAACTCAGCTATGCGAAGACATCTTGCAATAAAAAACGACAAAGAATTACATCTTTTAGTTATGACCCAAGTTCCTTCGGACATCTATTGTTCGAATGGATACTATTCCTTTCCTAACCTTCCAATGGCAGAAAAGGATTGGAAGGAGGCAGATCTGATTTTTGATATTGATGCAAAGGATCTTAATCTTCCTTGTAGACAAGATCATACTTGCATCAAGTGCAACGATTGTAAAACGGTATCCATCTTTCAGACTACGTGTCCTAATTGTGGGTCAACTAAGTTGGAAACTAGATCAGTGACCTGCCAAGATTGCGTCTCAGGTTTAAAGAGCGAAGTAAAGAAACTTGTATCAATACTAACAGAAGATCTTGGAATAAAAA
>JBHIDF010000030.1:0-6585 GCA_046759945.1 Nitrosopumilaceae archaeon | reverse complement strand
GAGTGGACATTTTTCCATTTTTTGATGGCGTTGAAATGAAAAAGAATCTATTTAAATTTTTTCTCTGCGCAATTTTTGAGTAAAAGAATTAAATTCTTTTGCTAAAGTCACGAAATCTTTTTCCGAAAAAATTAGCGAAAACAGGGGTAGTTGGTTTTTGAATTTTATCTTATCCATGATGATTTCCTTTGAAATAAGCAAATATGACGATTGTCTGCAAAAAAAGACTCCCAGATTTCATATTTTTTAGTTAAAAGCGAAACAATTGATATTTTAAGAGATTTACGGTGATTGTTAAAAAAATCTCTGACATACTCATAGTCAAATCTTTTTATTACCTATCCCTCGAGATTTACTGATTTTATGGTGCACATATTGAAAACTAGTGAACGTTGTCCACGTTGTGGTAAGGGCAATATGGTAACTGACAGCAATACGGGTGAAATGTTTTGTGGAACCTGTGGTTTTGTTGTGACCGACAAAATTGAAGAATCAGGTCCTGAATGGAGATCCTTTTCCAAAGAGGAAAGCGCAAGTCGAACGAGGACTGGCACGCCCATATCGCTTGCTATGCACGACATGGGACTTGCAACAATAATCGGTACAGCAGACAAAGATGCTTCTGGCAAACCGTTGACATCTTCAATGAAAACTACGATAGACCGTCTGAGGACTTGGGATAGTCGGAGCCAAGTTCATGAACCAATAGACAGAAACTACAGACAAGCGTTCAGTGAGCTAGACAGATTAAAAGACAAACTTGCCCTTTCTGATGCTGTTATTGAAAAAACTGCTTACATATACAGGAAGGCCCTAGAAAAGGGTCTTGTTAGAGGAAGATCGATCCCTGGACTCGTTGCTGCTGCGCTTTATGCAGCATGTAGAGATACCGAGACTCCAAGAACTTTAACAGATATTGCACATGGAATTAATATAAAAAGAAAAGATGTTGCCAGGTGCTATAGGCTA
This sequence comes from Nitrosopumilaceae archaeon, assembly GCA_046759945.1. GTDB lineage: Archaea > Thermoproteota > Nitrososphaeria > Nitrososphaerales > Nitrosopumilaceae > JAEHKU01. Next base: position 5,616 of record JBHIDF010000030.1, on the reverse strand, counting down.
CTTCTTAGAGAACTTGATCTTAAAATGCCTGTTGTTGATCCAGTGAAAGGAATTGCAAGAATAGCTAGCCAAGCAGGACTAAGTGAAAAGACAAAGAGGAAAGCATTAAAGATCCTCAACGAAGCTATAAAGATCGAAATCTCCTCTGGAAAGGATCCTATGGGGCTTGCTGCTGCTTCGTTATACCTTGCTTGTGTCATAGTAGGGGAAAATAAAACTCAAAGAGATGTTGCCGAAGCAGCGGGTGTAACAGAAGTAACCATCAGAAATAGATACAAAGGGCTCAAAGATTCTCTAAAACTATAATACTTTTTTTGTAAACTGGAAATCTTATTATCAATTATCACATCCTCCGTTACGTGAGGAAAATTCTTGTTGCTATACCTATTGTTGCTGCTGTTGCGTTGGGGATAGGACTGACCGCTCCAATGGAACAAAGACCTGACGAGAAATTTGAGTACCGTGTGACCTTAGCTGATCCCAGCGTCTATAAAAATGGGATTTTCACTGACACCTTTGAAATAAAGAAAGGAGATTATCAATTTAGCTTTGTGCCAAATGGTGATAGTCCAAAAATACTTTCAATCACACTGAAAGGTGCTTCGCTCTCCTTTTCAGAAGAGTTCCACCTTGAAGGGACGTTGCACGAGACTGGAATCTCTGAATACTACACATGGGATTATCTTGGTGCAAAAGAAATTCAGATTTCGGAAAGCCAGATGCTAGAAATCACAATAGACCCTAAAGGTAACTTGCTTGGGCCAGTCTCAATAAATTTGATAGCAAAATAGAGCATAGTCCCCACATACTACTTGAGAGATTACCTCTCCTGTTCGGTGTTCAGCACCGAGCCCACCATCAGTTTATGCGGGGCTACGCGGCTCTAGTCAAAAGGATTTACATCCTTCCGCGTGTTTTTTTACGTGATCTTATACTATTTAATAATTCATGAAAATTTTTACATGGATGGTTTGATTGACTTGAAAAATTCCTTACGTAAATAATGAAGAATTTAGATTCGTTCCTATTTTCAAAACAAAAAAGATGAACAAATCAATACCTTGTGTTTATTAATGACCCCAAAACTGAATGGATCTGTATGACGCTAGAAAAGCAAGGATGGCAAAGTAGAATTTCGCTACTCGTAAAGCATGCTGTCAAGTATTATTTGGTAGGAGGAATGGGTGTTCTAGTAAATCTTGGAATTCTCTTTGCTCTAACAGAATTTGCAGGATTGTGGTATCTGCTTTCCTCAGTAATCGCAATCCTCGTTTCCATCACTTGTAACTTTACCTTGAATAAAATATGGACATTTAGAGACTCGCCTTTGACACAAAGGACTCTTTTCATGTATGGAAAGTTTGTTGGGGTAAGTCTTTTTGGTATGGGTATTCAGCTCGGCTTTATCTACCTATTCGTAGAAGCAATGTCAATATACTATCTCTTAGCAGCATTAATCTCGATTTTTATCGCAGGCTCATTTAACTTCATGATAAACCGTCGCTGGTCCTTTGGTATAAAGCTCTAAAACTGCTAATTTCGTCCAATCAAATTAATAAACCAAAGACAAATTGAGCCAGTGAATCCAAAGAAGAAGAAAAAGCTTGAAATCATAATTCTGCTTTCCATAATCTGGTTCGTAATTACGTTACCTTTGCCATGGATAATAACAGAACCAGAAAAGGCGGCACCACAGCTGTTCATAATTCTACAAATTACAATTATGGTGTCTGTTCCGTTTGTAATACTAGCAGTGGCATGGACACTAAAACCCGAGCTCACCACATAGTTGTAACTTTAATTCACTTCACCTCGAATAGAATTACCTTCTTTTGATCATGTTGAACTATTCCAAAACGTGCATATGGTGAACCCAAACCATAATAGCCCTCTGGACCTGCCATACCTAATCTAATTAAATAATTACTGGATTCTAAGATTTCAATCTCTTTTTTCTGTACAAAAAAGTCAGAGATCTTTTCAGTTGTGACATTGAGAGAAGAAAGAATTTCTTTTATGTTATCATTGGCGTCCCGCTCAATGATTCTTTCGGTGTGCTGATGACCACATAAAATAACTGAATTTTTGAAGTGGTTCTTCGATTCTCTAAATGCTGAAGAAGGGAGGTAATGATATCCGTAATACGAGAAATATTCGAATTCCTCTTCTGATATTCTCTGCCAACTGTTTTGATAGAGCCACTCCTCCATAGGAGAAACACCTTTTGGTATGATCGTTTTCGGTTCAATGGGTCCACCATGAACATAGAAAAGATTATTTTTTTTGTCGATAAACCTTTGTTGCCCAAAGGTTCCGTCCTTATTTTTTGAAAAGAACAAAAGATCTTCGGTAGTGAGATTAGCATGAGCTTGCAAGCTCTCAACGGAACTGCCGCTTACCGGTCTGTTATACAAAAACGCCTCGTCGTGATTTCCCATCACCGACACAACAACGTAGTTGTTTTCAAGAGACCGTAAGGTAGAAAGAACTTCTTTAGGGTGAGTTCCTCTTTCTAGCACGTCACCTAGATTGATAATCCTATCTGGTTCTCCATATCTCACTTTAAATTTCTGAGAGGTGGCAATTTTCAAAATCTTATCCAGTGCAGCAAAATCAGCATGTATATCAGAAAAAATTAAGTCCATCTTGATGTCTGATACTCTAATCATCTTAATTTCTAACTCTTCGGCTGTGTGCAATCTATCAAATAATCAACCTAGATTGACAGGACTTTCTTTAAAATAGACTAGAGAATCTCACATGATGGGTTCTGTATCTCTTACTATACTGGATACGATAAGATCTTTTTTTGGTGACTTTCTGAATACTGACATAGAGTTCGATCTTAACCTCGATTTTTTACATGAAGGCTTTGCTCAACTGCAAGAAGCTATTCCCCAACTCACTATTGGTTCTGAAAGTATTGCGTCAGCTCAAGTCATTTTGCTTGCTGCAGGCATTACTATATTTTTGGGCGTAGCTGGTGAAGCATTTTTCAAGAAAACTGGTATCCCAGATATTGCGTTTCTGTTGATCCTTGGAGTAATCATTGGACCAGTCTTGGGAATAATTCAGCCAGATGCAGTGATTCAGATTGTTCCGTACTTTGCTGCAGTAGCTTTGATCATAATCATGTTTGATGGTGGCATAAACTTGGACATCCGAAATGTGATAAAGACTGCACACTTTGCGTTGTTGCTTACTATATTGGGTTTTGTGGTTTCTGTCACTATAGTTACCTTAATTGCATTTTATGGTCTTGAGTGGCGTTTGCTTGACAGTATCTTACTAGGATCAATAGTAGGTGGAAGTAGTTCCATCATTGTATTCGGGCTTGTAAGGAATGTACACATTTCCGACGAGACAAAGTCAATGCTTAGCTTAGAGTCAGCCATGACAGATGTTTTGGCAATCATAGCAGCTTTCATTCTGTTTGACTTGGTGATTACAGGATATTCTGATCCCAATCTTGTTCTCCAGACTTTTGGCAAGGCTGTTGCAACTGGTTTAATCCTTGGACTCGGAGTTGGGATTCCTTGGATGTATGTCATAACCAAACTCGGTAATGTCCAGCACGCGTACATGCTCACTTTGGGAATGCTGTTTGTTCTTTTCTTCTTAGCAAATTCATTTGGTGAATCTGGTGCTCTAACAGCTCTTGTATTCGGATTAATGCTAGGAAACAGAAACCGACTAGCTCGCTATCTTAGGTTGAAACTACCAACGATTGAGATGGATGACAAAATGCACAACCAACTCACTTTCTTGGTGAGATCATTCTTCTTCGTCTTTATTGGATTATTAGCAAGTCTTGGGCAGATAGAATACCTCATCTTTGGCATAATAGCTGCACTTATCATTTACTTGGCAAGAATTGGAGTCGTAAAGATTTCTCTTACAAAAAGATTCAGTCTACTTGATAAAAAAGTAACATCTGCCATGATCCCAAGAGGTCTTGCAGCTGCTGTCTTAGCTACGATACCACTAACGCTTGGTCTACCAAACGCTGAGGCCTATCCACAAATTGTCTTTGTGATAATCCTGTCCTCTGTTATAATTACAACAGTGGGTATGGGAAAAGCACGAAAGATTGAAGCTATTCCAACTGATCAGACAGATGAGAATCCTTAATAGCTAAAACTTTTCTGAAAACAGTAGACAGTTTTTTATGGTGGTCCTCCACCTGCAGAGCTCACATCAGATCCCGCAGTTTTGACATCGCTTTCAAACATAGAAGCAAGTTCATCTTCGTAGAAGAACTTGTCTCCAAATGCCGGCTTGAGCTCATCGATCCATATTGCATTCTCGTTATACTCTGCAAAGAACGGCATGTGAACCCATTCTGGATTTCGACCCTGTAAGAACCTAAGAACAATTACTTTCTTTTCTCCAGCTTTAGAAACGCCCAAGACTTGGATCTTCCCTGGAGTTGCTGACATGCTTGGCCCCCTAACCGTTCTTGCTAATCCACTAACCTTCTTGTAGGCATTTCTGAAAATTTCTTGTGCTCGAACAAGCGGTACGCCAAAATAATGTTGTGCGCCTGTGTCTCTTACCACAAACATGTAATATGGTATACATCCCTGCTGGACCTGTCTCTTCCACATTTCCGCCCAGACTTCAGGATCGTCGTTGATATGAGCAAGAAGTGGTGACTGTGTTCTTATTTGAGCTCCAGTCTTTCTAACTCTACGGATAGCTTCCTTGACAGATCCGGTTGTAAGCTCTACGTAATGATTAAAGTGGGCCATAAAAGCAAGATGAATTCCTTTTTTGATGACTTTTTCTAATAGTGCCAAAGTCTCTTCTGCATCATTATCTGATAGGAACTTGTAGGGCCAATAGGACAAGGCCTTTGTACCTATTCTAATTGTTTTAAGATTTGGAAGATCCGCATCAAGTAATGCGTCAATGTATCCTGCAAAGATTCGTGCTTTCATTATCATAGGATCGCCGCCTGTAAACAAGACGTCAGAAATCTCTGAGTGTTCTCTAAGATACTGAACTAGGTATTCTGATTCTTTCATGGCAAACTTGAGCTCATCCATCCCTACAAATTGTGGCCATCTAAAACAGAAGCTACAGTATGCATGACAGGTCTGACTCTGACTTGGGAAGAAGAGACAGGTCTCCTTGTACTTGTGTTGCATTCCATAAAGCTTGGTTCCATCTTTCAATTGGGGAACGTTATGCTCCATCTGACCTGCAGGGTGTGGGTTCAGCTGCATTCTGATCTTGTTTGCAACTTCTTGAATTGCTTTTCTGTCAGCACCATTTTTTAGAACAGCTGCCATCTCTTCATAGTGATTTGGTAAAAGCATCCCCTTCTGAGGAAACGTCAGAACATACATAGGATCGTTAGGGATGTTGTTCCAGTCAATCAGTTGTTCAACGACATAGTTATTTGCTTTGAACGGAAGTACGTTGCCAACTACTTCCATCTCAAATTGTTTTTCTTCTGACATCTCTTGTATATGAGGAATATCTCTAAAGTTTTGTAAAGTGTGTGTCTTTATAGAAGGAGAAGAAGTGTCAGTCCAAACGGTTTCGCTTTCCTGAAAGGTCATTTGTTGATTACGGATTTATCATACTTAATTGTTCATTTCGCAAAAGTAT
>JBHIDF010000029.1:0-6732 GCA_046759945.1 Nitrosopumilaceae archaeon | reverse complement strand
CCGGCCCAATCTTTAGTGCCCCAACTAGAAGAAATAGTGCTCCAACTACGATTACTCCTGCTATGATTAGCTTGCCTCGCAAACATGGCCAACTCTTTTACTGATCATAAAAGTTGGATAATTCAGACTAGTTGAGCAATTATGGAAAAAAACTAACCTGCTATGATAGCTACCCTTAACCTTGCTGGACCAGCCATTCTATCACATCCTCGACGTTTTTTGATTTAATTATGATCTTAATTGGACCCAATGGAGACTCGTCTGCTTTCTCACACAGCGCTACAACATTTACAAATGCGGCTTGCTTGTTCAGATAAAACCAAGTTGAATCTTCATATAGATTCTTTTTCATTTGGCGCCGAAATGCTCCGGCAGTCTTTTTACTTCGTATGACCTCATAAATCCTAGAAAGTGATTCTAGATTTTTCGAAGCTGACTTGATAGAGCCGTCTTGGACCTTGTACTCCACATCTAAAAGAACGTTGGATATGGCCTGACGAACTTTTTCAGGATCCTCAGATGGATTTACTTCACAATATGTTTCTATGGTGCAAGCGACTTGTGGAATTTTCATTTTGCCCAGTTCTTTATGATTTTGTGAGCTGAATCAATAAGTTCCTGTATTGTTAAGTCGTTATTTGAGATTGTTTCATCAGCGAACGCTATTGATTCGTTTACTCCCACACCAATCTCACGTGAATCTCTTTTGCTGAATTCTTCTCGATTTTTTGGATCGTCTGATCTTCCGCGGTCAGACAAAAACTTGAATCTGGTGTCAGTAGAAGTGTCAATAGCTAGAAGTTTTACTGTGGCAATTTTTCTCAAAACTGCTATCTCCTCATTGGATCTAATACCATCAATTACTATAACATCTGACTTTGAATTTTGAATTTGATCCCTTATCAGCTCAGCTACTGCACCCTGACCATTTTTTTCTCGTAGCTCAAGCATCAGCTTTCCGAGATTGGTGCCGTTTGGTTCGATATTTCTTCTCTTTGCTTCGGCTCTTACCGCATCACCCATGTTAATGATTTGGAAATTTCTTGATTTAAGACCATCAGCTACTGTAGACTTGCCAGCTCCTGGCATTCCTGTAAGACAAACTATTATCTTTACCAACCCGAGACCTATCCTCCTAACTTATGAAGTTACCAGAAATCATTATAAAGATACGTCCAAAAAAAATGTGATGCGAACTTTTGTAGCTGCCGAAATCAGCAATGAGAATGTTTTGAACACGATAGGAAAGATTCAAGCGGGCCTAAAAGTAGACGCAAAACCAGTGTCAAAACAAAACATGCACTTCACACTTCTCTTCTTGGGGGAAATCTCTGAAGGAACTTCACATCAAGTGCAGGAAGCGTTAGGTTCGATAGAATTTTCACCAATACAGGTAAACTTCAGCGGGGTTGGTGCTTTTCCAAATACGAGATCTCCTCGAGTGATTTGGATAGGAACTGATCAGGGAGCAGCAAAAAACCTCTTTGATCTTGCAGCAAAAGTACAGAAGGCGCTTGCCCCTTTGGGTTTTTCAAGTGACAGACCGTTTAAGCCACACCTCACAATCTTTAGAGTTAAAAAGAGGACAGCAAACATTAGCAAAGAATTGGAGAAGTTAAGAGATTATGAAGTTGGTGCCGATACGATTTCAGAAATTAAATTTAAAAAAAGCGTGTTGACACCCCAAGGACCAATATATTCAGATTTGAAGGTGGTGGAGGCAAAACGTTGAAGGTTGTAAACGTAGCAAGAAAACAAACCATTCCATCTCAAAAAGAAAAAGATGCGTTTAAGAAGATAGCAGATTTTTCCTTCGATTTAATAAAAAAAGAAACTTCAAAGTATTCCGAGGTAACTGCAGTTGAATTTGGAGGTTCCTACGCAAAAGGAACCTGGCTTCCAAAAACTAGAGATCTGGACATTTTTGTAAAGTTCAAAGAAAGTATTGACTCAAAAAAGTTCGAGTCTCTTGGAATAAAGATTGGTTTTGATTCATTGAAAAAATTCAAACCTTACGTAAGGTATGCTGAGCATCCTTATGTTGAAGCAATCGTAAAAGGTGCACGAGTAAACGTAGTTCCTTGCTATAATGTTCAGAGCGGAAGGTGGAAGAGCGCTGCAGACAGGTCTCCATTTCATACAAAGTTCATCACCAAGTTACTTGACCAACAAAAGAAAAACGAAGTTAGGTTACTAAAAAAATTCTTGATGGGTAAAGATCTTTATGGAGCAGAAATCGCAAAGCAGGCCTTCAGTGGCTACGTTACGGAAGTTCTGGTATTGCACTATGGAAGTTTTCTTGGAGTGATAAAAGCTGCTGCAAATTTCAAACAAAGTCAAGTGATAGGAAAACCTACCAAAAAGTTTGAAAGCCCGCTAGTCATAGTAGACCCGATAGATAGTAACAGAAACCTTGGGGCTGCCATTTCGACAGAAAGTGTGGGAAGGTTTGTCCTCCTCTCAAGAGCATTTCTAAAAAATCCATCCATATTCCTTAATTCAAAGACAAAGTCAAGAAAGAACTTAGAAAACGCCCTAGTAGTGATATTCAACTACAAGAAGAGAAGCCCAGACATAATTTGGGGACAGATAAAGCGTGCGGTAAATGCCGCAACTAAACAACTTGAGCTTGCAGGTTTTAACGTCTTACGAAAAACTGCAGCACTTGATGAGAAATCACAGGGTGCTTTGCTCTTTCTTCTCCAGTCAACGAAGATTGAAAAGACTATGGTGAGAAGCGGTCCTGATTTTTTCAAAAGCAAAGACTCTGACAAGTTTATCGCCAAAAATAGCAAGAAGAGCAGGCTGATGTGGATTAACGACGAAGGAAAAATTTTATCGCTTCAGCAAAGGCCAGAAAATGATGCAAAGCAGTTTTTGCAGAATCTTTTGAAAAGTAGAATAAAGACGTCTGGAATACCAAGTGGTCTGTTGCCAGATTTCAAGAAGGGATTCAAGATACAAACAGGAAGGCAACTGACAAGCAAATCCATTAAAGAGGCTCTGTTAGATCTTGTCTCTACGGATGGGCTCGCTTTTCGTTCCTCTTAACAAGTTACTCAACCAACCATATTCTTCTATCATAGGTTATCCGAAAGCTACCAAAAAAGAAGTTGAAAAAAGAATAAAAGAGATGAAAAAACTTGGAATGAGTTCGATATCGTTTCAAGGTGAGGTCCAGCTTGGGTCTCTGCGTGTACTGGGAAAGGGGTACATTGGAGTTGTAGTTCTTGCGAAGAAAGGAAAACAAAAAGTGGCTCTGAAGATTCGGCGAACTGATTCTATCCGCTCTAAAATGGAAAATGAGGCAAAACTTCTAAAGATTGCAAACAAGGTCAACGTGGGTCCAAAGTTTATCTCAAGTAGCAAAAACTTCATGGTAATGGAGTTCGTTGGTGGTAAAAAGGTACTAAGCTGGATAAGGGATTTAAAAGGTAAAGGGAGCGCTTCTAAGCTAAAAACTACAGTAAAGAAAATTCTCGAGGATTGTTACAACCTAGATCAGATTGGACTTGACCACGGAGAACTTAGCGTCATGCACAAACACGTACTTATCGGGAAATCACTAGCCATAATAGACTTTGAGAGTGGAAGCACCAAACGAAGGACGGCAAATGTGACGTCAGCTACACAAAGCATCTTTATTGGGTCTGGTATCTCAAAGGCGGTCAAGAGAATTTACGAAGTACCTCCCAAGGGCAAAATGATCGCTTCTCTTAGGAATTACAAGCAAGACAAAACACGGGAGAATTTTGAAAACATCTTACGAACACTGAAACTATGACAAACCCAAAGGCTGTTAATTTTCTAAAAAAGGATCCAGTACTTTGTAAGCTCATCAAAAACATAGGGGAATTCAGAATTAAAATAAGAAAGAATCGTTACAAGGCGCTGATTGAAGCAATAACATATCAACAGCTTACCGGATTTGCCGCAAGTGCCATAATGAATAGATTCACAAAGCTATATTCAAGATTTCCTAGACCTATTGATGTTTTGAACACAAGCGATTCTAAATTACGTTCAACGGGTCTTTCAAAAATGAAGATCAGATATATCAAGGAACTTTCAAGAAAAATCGAAAGGAACGAGCTTACAATAAATTCAATTTCAAAACTAGATGACGAGGAAATAATCGAACGTCTCACTCAAGTAAAGGGAATAGGTCGATGGACTGCAGAGATGTTTTTGATTTTTTCACTCGGAAGACTCGATGTACTCCCCCTAGGTGATCTAGGACTAAAAAAAGGAATCCAGCAGGCATTTTCTTTGCCAGAACTTCCAGAACCAAAACAAATGGAAAAAATTGCTGAGGGGTGGAAGCCTTACCGTAGTGTAGCTACTTGGTATCTTTGGAAGAGCTTACAAAAGTTTGATTCCATAGGATAACTGAATGGGGCCGGCCGGATTTGAACCGGCGACCTCCAGCACCCCAGGCTGGCATCATAACCATGCTAGACGACGGCCCCTCAGCTTGCTGGGAGGAGTGAAATTATTAAATCGTAGCATAAATGAATAACCCAGTGAAGATCTGTTCCATTTGCCATAAGATTTCAGCAACAGATGAAGACCACCTTGACTGTCAAGAAAAAAAGCGAATAGAACTTGAGGCTGAGGATTTTAAAGAAACACTTGGGGAAAAGTTAGCAATCTCAAAACTTGACGGTGAGCTTCACAGTGAAATCAAATCTTTACTAGACCATTTGGCAAGAAAAAAGAAAAGTTCATCATAACCACTTTTCGATTCTTTCTCTCTCGAATTTCTCTTTTTCTGCAAAGTGCTCCTGTGAAGGCGGCTTTAGCAGAGTTATCGGATTGGGATCTGCGAACATGTCAACCTCTAGATATCCGGCATTTTGCTTTCCTGTCTCGACAAAGCAACCACCCTTTCCATCAAATATTGCTTTTTCCTGTTCTTTTCTGATTTGTGAAATAATATTTTTTGCAACAGTGATTCCCTCTTCTTCTGCAAAGATGCCAGCTTTTGGAACTGCGATGTTCTCCTTAGCCATCATGGTATTCACATCGCCTACTGCATACACGTTTTCAAAGTTCGTCTTACAGTCGCGATTTACCGGAATGAATGTGCCTTCTTTTGCAAGACCCGCTTCTTTTACTACACTCGGAACTTTATGTGGTGGTACAGCTAGGAGAAGATCAAAGTTTGCTTCACCATTTTCAAATTTCAACTTCTTGGGCTCTACTGAAATGATTTTGTGAGAGCCATGAAAGTTAATTTTCTCTGATTTTAGGAGCTGTAAGATTTGCTCGCTTACCTCAGGTCCCCCAGCCGGAAGCGTTATTGGTGCAGGACTGTAAAAATCAATTTGCACTGAATCGCGTAAACCTGAGTCCTTAAGCATCGAATTTATGATAAGAGAGGCCTCAAAAGGAGCTGGCGGGCACTTGTATGGCATTCCCATAATTGCCAAGACAATTTTGCCTGACCTTATCATCTTGATTTCTTCGTGAATCTTTGCAACGTCATTTATATCATAAAGAACAAGGCCGTTTTCAGAAAGACCGGGAATCTTTTCCGGGGCAAGCTCTGCACCTAGTGCAACTATCAGGTAATCGTAAGAATGGTTCTTGGAACTGGTTTTAACAATTTTATTTTGGGGATCTATCTTTACTACTTCTTCATTTAGAAATTCTATTCCCTTTTTTTTAATTACGTCTAGGGATTTTTTTGAAGACTCAAACTGGCGTGTTCCTTTTATTATCCAAAGTTTCACTAGGTCCATCATAAAGTAGTCTTTTTTGTCAACTATCGTGATTTTAACGTCAGATGACAAGCTTTGCTTTAGCTCAGTTGCAGCTGCAAGCCCTCCAAATCCACCACCAAGAATCAAAATATTTGTTGGCTGTAAAGACAACTTTTACCTTTCTTGTTGAGTTGATCTCATCAACACTTCATTTACATTCACATGTGGTGGAGAATCCACGGCAAACAGAATCGCATTTGCAACATCTTCTGCTTTTAGGGATTTCATTTCTTTTACGTACTTTAGGAAAGACTCCAAGGACTTGTCCGTAATTGTATTTGTAAGTTCAGTTTCCACAACTCCTGGTTCAATGCTAGTTACCCTGATGTTGTGTTTTGGGCTGAGCTCCTGCCTTAAACCCTCACTGAAAGCTGCCACGGCGTGTTTTGTTGCACAATAAACACTCCCAGCAGGAAAGACAATTCTTCCGGCAACAGATGAGATGTTTACTATGTGTCCTGATTTTTGGCTAATCATGTGAGGTATGACAGCCGCAGTACAGTACAGCACTCCCTTTATGTTAACATCGACCATTCTCTCCCATTCATCAACTTTGGTGTTTTTTACAAAGCTGAGAGGCATCAATCCTGCATTATTGACCAAAATATCCACTCGGCCCCATTTTTTTACAGTAGCATCTACAAAGGAGTCACAGTCTATTTTTTTGGTTACGTCCAGTTTCTGAGATAGTGCTTCGCCACCGTTTTGGGTAACCTCATTTTGTAATTTATCTAGACGATCGGTCCTTCTTGCCCCAATTGCCACTTTAGCTCCTGCTTTAGAAAGTGCTAGCACCGTTGCATAACCTATGCCACTACTTGCACCGGTTACAATTGCTACTTTGTCTTTAATCAACTTGAAAATCCACTGAAGATCACCGGACATAGTGTAAATATGTTTTTTCAAGTAAATTTCTGCATTCGTTAAATCAAACAGTCAGAAAATTTTCTAGTACAGATTTATAGAA
>JBHIDF010000028.1:0-6764 GCA_046759945.1 Nitrosopumilaceae archaeon | reverse complement strand
AAAGTCATTAGATATCAACATAGATGCCATCGTTTCTAGCTTCGACTTTATAGGTTTGGAGCTTCACACCTTTTAGATAGTCAAGCAATTCACCCGTCTTGATGTTGTAGTGCCAAAAATGTAGTGGGCACTCTATTACATCGCCTTCTAATTTTCCTGTAGCAATCGATCCATCTTGGTGGACACAAATACCATCTAAAGCATGATATCCATCTTGATTGAAAACTGCAATATGTTTATCATTTACTTTGAATTCCTTTCCTTTCCCTCCAGGTATTGCATCCTTTTCTGCAATTTTTTTCCAAGTCATTTTGTATCCCAGTCGTTAATAGAACAATATTTAGATTGTTATTGAGTTGCTAGAATTTTTATACCCCTCATCATCAGACTTTGCTCGTGAGTAAAGTAAAGAATAAAAAATTAGCTGCGAAAGGAAAACTTTCTTATGAGTGGGCGCGTTCTCACATGAAAATTCTCGACAACACGGTCAACCGATTAAGAAAATCCAAGCCGTTAAAAGGAATAACACTTGGAGCTTGCTTGCACATAACGAAGGAAACTGCGGTTTTGTTAATGGGAGCAAGACAGCTTGGAGCAAATGTTTGCGCTTGTGGAGCAAATCCACTTTCAACCCAAGATGATATAGCAGCATTTCTTGCATCTCAAGGAATTCATATCTATGCTTGGGCGGGTCAAACTCATAAGGAGTATAATTGGTGTATTGGACAAGTACTTAGTCACAAACCACAAATTATCACAGATGATGGTGCTGATGTTCACACCACAGTTCATCGACATAAAAAATATTCTTCCTTTAAGGTGCTTGGTGGCACAGAAGAAACTACCACTGGTGTAATAAGACTAAAAGCTCTAGAAAAACAAAGGAAATTGAAATATCCAGTCATTTCCGTAAATGATGCCTATACTAAACACATGTTTGATAACCGATATGGTACTGGCCAAAGTACTATTGATGGTTACTTTAGAGCAACCAGCTTGCTGTTTTCTGGAAAGCGCGTAGTTGTGGTAGGTTATGGGTGGGTAGGAAGAGGAGTCGCATCTAGGGCGCACGGATTGGGAGCAAAAATTATTGTTACAGAGGTCGATCCGGTAAGGGCACTGGAAGCCCACATGGATGGCTATGAAGTCCTGCCGATGGCAGAAGCTGCAAAAATTGGAGACATGTTCGTGACTGCAACAGGTCAAACAGGAGTCATAAGAAAAGAACACATAATGAAAATGAAGGATGGTGTAGTCTTAGGAAACGTAGGTCACTTTGATGTCGAAGTCGATGCAAAATTTCTATTAAAGGAATCAAAGTCTGTTAAGGAGGTACGACCGAACCTTGATGAGTGCCTCCTAAAGAATGGGAAGCGAGTTTATCTTGTTGGTAAAGGTAGAGTGGCTAACCTCGTTGCCGCTGAAGGACATTCGCCCGAAGTTATGGCTCAATCATTTTCAAATCAACTTCTTTCCATAATATACCTCAAGAAGAATCACAAAAAAGTTGGGAAGAAAGTGATAACAGTTCCTGAAGAAATAGATGTTCAAATTGCAGTCGATGCGCTGAAAGCTATGGCTGTTAAAATCGATAGACCCACAGCTGAACAACTAAAGTATGCCCAAAGCTGGGCATAGCTTAAATTCATCTCGAACTTTAAGCTCGCAATGAGGAATAAAGCAGTAATTACTAGTGCATTACCTTATGCAAATGGAGAAATTCATCTTGGTCATGTTGCATCAACTTATTTGCCAGCTGATATCACTACAAGATTTTTGAAACAAAAAGGAGTGGAAGCATACTACATCTGCGCATCAGATGATTACGGCACACCCATTCTGATTCAAGCTGAAAAAGAAGGAAAGGATCCACAAGACTATGTAAAGTACTGGAACAAACGGGACTATGAAGATTTTACCTTATTCAATATCAGATTTGATTTCTTCTATAGAACAAGTTCCCCAGAAAATGTCGAATTTGTTCAATATGTATTCAAAAAATTACTTGAGAATGATCATATTTACGAACGTGAAATCATTCAGTTTTACTGCAAACATGACAAAAAGTTCTTGCCAGATAGGTATGTGATCGGCACATGCCCGTATTGCAAAGCGGAGGACCAATACTCTGATCTTTGTGAGAAGTGTGGAAGGGTGCCAGAAGAGATTGAAAATCCTCGGTGTTCAATCTGTAAAAATCCTCCTGTGAAAGAAAAGACAACGCACTACTTTTTTAAACTCAAAAACTTTGGAGATAAGCTCAATAATTGGCTTGAAGGAAATTCGAATTTTCAAAAGGATGTCAAAAAATACGTCCAAAATTGGATTAAGAGTGGCCTGGTTGATTGGGATATCACTCGCGACATCCGGTGGGGTGTTCCTATACCATCAAAGGGTGCAGAACAGGTCTTTTACGGTTGGTTTGATAATCACCTAGCGTACATATCATCCGCTGTTAAATTTTTAAACGATAACGGCATTGATGGAAAACAATTTTGGAATTCAGCAGACATTTACCATTTTATTGGTAAGGATATAGCTTACCACCATTATCTTTTCTTGCCAGCGATGAGAATGGGCATAGATTCAGAATACAAGCTTCCTGACTATATCCCAACAAGGGGACATCTGACGCTACAGTCAAAGAAAATATCGAAGAGCCGCAATTGGTATATCAGTCTCAAAGAGTTTCTTCAATATTATCCAGCCGACTACCTAAGATTCTATCTTATTTCAATAAATCCGTATTCGCAAGATGATCTAAATTTTGATTGGGATGAGTTTGCTACAAAGATAAACTCTGAGCTAATTGGGAACTTGGGAAATTTAGTCAATAGATCACTCGGTTTCACAAAGAAAAACTTTAACGGAATTGTTCCTCCTCCGGAAGAATTCGACGAGCAAGACAAGAAGGCAGAAGGTAAGATCAAAAATCTTGCAGCTGATATGAGTTCCTTGATGGAGCAAAACCATCTTGATAGAGCTCTTAGGAAAATTCTAGAATTTTCCGCTCATTTTAACCAGTACTTTCAGCATAAAGAGCCATGGAAGAATGGCCCTGGAACTAAGACTTGTACATATTTGTCAGTAAATTCTGTACATAGCCTAGCCATTACGTTATATCCATTTCTGCCAGAATCTGCAGAAAAGATCTGGACACAACTTGGCATGTCTAGTAAAGTTTCAGAACAGTCATGGGATTCTATTTCAGATATTTCGGTAAAGTCTGAACATAAAATTGGAGATGTATCACCATTGTTTGCCAAAGTAGAAATTTCCGACGTACAAAAGCATAAGCAAAAGCTGGGAAAACCAGATTAATCAAATTGAAAACACACTCAAAAAGAATTCCTAGGATATCAACACGTGGATTTTATGACCTATCGAGTGGGAAAACTTTGGAAACTAGGTCATATGATCTGTATCCACCAAAATCATTTGAAAATTTGTGTGGGGTTCCAGAAATGGTCATTATGATTCATGGTCTGCAGAACAACAAAGTAGGCGCGCTAGCAAAATTTGTCATTGCACGAAAACGTCTGAAACAAATTGGGTATCGTCATCCTGTCATAGGTTACACATATGATGCCAACACGAAAGGAGTACATATCAGATCTACTGCCCTAAAGGCACTCAAAGTGGGTCAGAAAATTGCCAAAAAGAACAGTATCAATTTATCTAAATTTATTGTAGATTTTAAAAAAAAGAGCCCAGAAACCAAGATCAGATTGATTGGCCACTCACTTGGAACGGAGGTTATTCTTTATACCATTCAGCGACTGGCGACTAGATCTAAAAATCATGGTATTATAGATAGTGTTCATTTTTTTGGCGCGTCTGTTCAAAGCAGCGTTGTCTCTTCCCGAGCATATGGCTCGGTCCTACAAAAAGTAGTTCGTAAAAAAATAAAGAACTACTACAGTCCTGGTGACGAAGTATTGAAAAAATCGGAAAAAGAAGGATCTATAAAAACTCCGTTGGGTTTGTTTGGCGCTAACGGTAAAACGATACCAAAATTCACCCAGAAGCGAGTATATCCGAAAAATCATCGATTTGCGAGTTATGCTGCAGTACTGAAATCATTTCCATGAATTAGATTTAATTAAATCAAGAATGGAACGAAGACATGCGCGGACTTTTGATGGGACGTTTTCAACCGTTTCACCTAGGCCATCTTGCACTGGTAAAACAAATTCTTTCTGAATGTGGCGAAGTAATTATTGCAGTTACTGGTTCTCAATTTAACTACATAGAAAAGGATCCGTTTACGTCAGGCGAAAGAATAGAGATGATTCATAACTCTCTAAAAGAAGATGGCATAGACCTTTCTCAATGCTTTATCATTGCTATAGAAAATCAAGAAAACAATGCTACGTGGTCATCTTATCTAAAATCAATTCTTCCTAAATTTGATAAGGTTTACAGTGGAAACGATTATGTGACGATGCTTTTAGCAGATTCAGGACATCTAGTAGTTTCCCCGAAATTTATAGACAGAGAAAACTATAACGCTACAAAAATCCGAAATATGATAGCAAAAGATGAAGATTGGCAAAAGTTTGTTCCTCCAGCTGTAGCAAATATTATCAAGAGAATAGATGGCGTTAGTAGATTGCAGACAATTTCAAAATCTGATACAAGACCACAGGAGTTCTAGGTTGAAAGGTTTACGAGCTTGTCCAATTTGTCCAGAATGCGGTTCAAAGAAATTTGAGCGCCTTGAAGGTGACAACGTCAAGGTACGATGCACGTCTTGTAATAAGATAATGGCGATTTGAAATATCATCGATAGTTTTTATTTGCAATAATTGAAGGCATGCCAATGGCAAAAATATGGAAGGACGAGGATGTAAGTTTAGATCCTATCAAAGATCAAACAATTGCCGTTCTAGGTTATGGAATACAAGGCAATGCTCAATCAAATAACCTAAAGGATTCGGGACTAAATGTAATAGTCGGCCTGAAAGAAGGTGGAGCCAGCTGGAAAAAAGCTACGGATGATGGGCACAAGGTGATGTCTATTTCGCAAGCCTGTAAGGAAGCAGACATTATTCATATACTGATTCCAGATATGGTTCAAGCCAAAGTGTATAGAGAAGAAATTGGGCCTAATGTCTCAGAAGGAAATGCTCTTGCATTTTCACATGCTGCTGCAATTCATTGGGAGTGGATAAAAGCCCCTGATAACGTGGATGTAATCATGGTTGCCCCAAAAGGACCTGGCTCAAAAGTCAGAGAGACTTTTCTAGATGGATTCGGGACTCCATCAATTGTTGCAGTACATCAAGACTATACCAAGACTGCATGGGAGAGGACACTCGGTATAGCCAAAGGTATAGGTAGTACAAAAGCAGGTGTTATACAAACAACTTTTCAGGAGGAGGTAGAAACTGATTGGTTTGGAGAGCAGGTTGACCTATGTGGTGGGACGGCATCTATGATAAAAAATTCATTTGAAACACTCGTGGAGGCAGGTTACCAGCCCGAAATCGCATACTTTGAGGTGCTACACGAGATGAAGTTAATCGTAGATTTGGTTCAACGATATGGAATAGCAGGAATGTATCGACGTGTAAGTGAAACTGCAAGATATGGTGGCTTGACTAGAGGTCCAATGGTTATGGATGAACACAACAAAGCAAACATGAAAAAAATTCTTGCAGCGATAAAGGACGGAACCTTCAATGAGGAATGGGTTTCAGATTACGAGAAGAACGGAAAAAACGCATTTGACAGATTCATGAAGGAGCTTGAATCTCATCAAATTGAACAAGTTGGTAAGAAGATGCGCCTTATGATGTGGCCAAATTCTACAGAATAACTATTTTTTTCTCAATTTTGTAACGTTTTTTACAATATGTTTAGTTATCGTTTCTAAGGATGTTCCTGGACCAAAGTTTCCTGTAATGCCAGCTTTCTCAAGTTGTCTTTTATCGTCCTCTGGGATAACACCGCCACCAACAACTAGAACGTCTTTGATTCCTTTTTTCTTTAATGCTTTCACCACTAGTGGAAACAGAGTTAGATGGGCACCATTTAGAAGGCTCATCGCTACAACATCTAGATCTTCATCTTCTGCAATCTTAGCGATTCTTTCAGGCGTAGCAAAGAGGCCTGAATAAATTACTTCCATACCGGCGTCTCGAAATGCTTGACATAAAACAAGTGCTCCACGATCATGTCCGTCAAGTCCAAGCTTTGCAACGAGAATTTTTATTCTATGCAAAGACGCCTTCTGCGTCATGGTTTCCAAAGTGTCTGTTGGTTTTAAAATCTTTATTAAAGCATGAGATACTCCAGCCTGTGAATAAGATAGTACTCGCAGGAATTGTTATTTCCGTTTCAATAGGAGGTATTTTCGTGTTTAGTGCAAATTCTTTAGACAAGAATATTTTGGCAGGTACTTTTTCTGTTTCAGCTGTTTACTATCCTAATGATAAGATTGTAAAGATAACGTATCATGACAATTCAAATGGTACAACTCTTGTCACTCTTGAAATTTTGGGCATGAACGAATCTTTTCGGAGAACATATGATACATCCAGCTTTCAAGAAAAAGTTCAACTCTCTTCTCCCCCAAAGTATGGTTGGAGCTCAATTCCGGTTACATTCCTAGTTCAACATAATGAGTTCGGTCAAATAGAAATAAAAACGGAGATCTCACCAATAGGGGAACCAGCAGCAGAAGTTATCTACAGTAAACCATAACCTTTTAGTCAAGATTTAATTGCTGTCTTGAGTCGTTATTTCATCTGATCATGGAT
>JBHIDF010000027.1:0-7196 GCA_046759945.1 Nitrosopumilaceae archaeon | reverse complement strand
ATCCCTGTTCAATAAAATAACTAATGAAGCTGTCTGAATACTAGTGTATTGCCATCTTTTATGCCATAGTTAACTAATGCACGTTCAGGTTCAAATACAACTTCGGGTTCCCCATCCTTTGTTAGTTCGTATTTGCCATCTTTTGGCAATCTATCGCGCACTTTCACTGCAAGTATCACATTCTTAACTTGCGTCGATTTTTGAAATGTAGTCTCCCATTCCCCTTTAGCTGATTTTATAATAATAGTAACCATATTACCTTTGCTTCCAGCCATACTATGATCTTTTTCCGGTAATTCTTAAGAATTTTTTTAGCGAGTAACTCAAAGTTTAATTTTATCGAATGGTTTGTTCGTCCACATGAAAATGATAGTTATCGCATTAGTATTATTTTCAATAACAGTTTCAGGTTTGCTATCAGCTTACGCTCAAATTGAACCAAACGTAAACGTTCGGCTCGAAACGGTTGCATCAAACCTTGAAATCCCGTGGTCTATTGCGTTTGCACCAGATGGTAGAATCTTCTTTACTGAAAGAATCGGTAACTTGAGGGTAATAGAAGACGGTACGTTAAAGGCAAGACCAATTTATACCGTAGATGTTGGTGGTGGCGAGGGAGGACTTTTAGGCATAGCACTTGACCCCAATTTTGAAGAAAATCATTATCTCTACTTGTATTATACGAGTCCTGAATTTGTTTTTGCATTCAATAAAGTAGTCAGATTTACAGAAAAGGATAACAAATTATTTGATCAGATGGTCTTGCTAGATGGAATTCCAGCTTCATTCATTCATGACGGAGGAAGATTGAAATTTGGACCCGACGGAAAGTTATACATAACAACTGGTGATGCTGCAAACTCAGCTGCTGCACAAGACCTTAATTCTTTGTCGGGGAAAATTCTCAGAATAAATCCGGATGGAACCATACCAGACGATAATCCTTTTCCTGCGTCGCCGGTTTATTCATATGGACACAGAAATCCGCAGGGTTTGGACTGGGATCCAGAGACTGGAAAACTGGTAATAAGCGAGCACGGCTCATCTGGTCATGATGAAGTAAATGTTGTAGAACCTGGAAGTAATTATGGTTGGCCCGAAGTTATCGGAGATGAGAGTGACTCCCAGTATATTAGTCCGATAATTCACACAGGGGAACTCACTTGGGCACCTTCTGGTGCGACTTTTTACACGGGCGATAAGATTTCGGACCTGAAAGATAAATTTCTCATAGCTACTTTGAGAGGAAAGCATCTTCGAGTCCTTCAGTTAGATATAGAGGATAACAAAGTTCTATCAAATCAAGTTATGTTCCAAGATACTTTTGGTAGGTTACGGGATATAGCTCAAGGTCCAGACGGATATCTTTATCTCCTCACCAGCAACCGGGATGGAAGGGGTTCACCAGTACCAAATGATGATAGAATATTTAGGATAATTTCTTCTTTCGTTGTTAGTAAATTCGTCATAGAAGCAGAGGGTACTGAATTTCCTGTTAATGTAAGAAGCGAGTCAGAAATTCTATCAGTAGACTTTGATCAGGAATTAAAAGAAATTGTTTTTGGTGTTGAAAAAACTACAGAAGGTTCTGTGAGCTTAACACTAAGCAAAGAGTTACTGGGAGGACCATATTCTGTATCAATCAACTCAGCTGAAACAGCCTTCACACTCTCTGAAAACAATACTCACGCGACAATTTACGTAGAATTACCACGGGGTTCCACGAAAGTTTTAGTTATTGGAACCACGGCGATACCAGAATTTCCTACCACATTATTTGTAATGGTGGCAGCTGCAAGTTTGATAATCATTTTTTCGAGTACAAAATTTACAGTTAATAGATGGAACATCAGGAAACTGGATGAAAAATTTACTCGGCTATGATCTGCAAGACCACATTACGATCTCTTTCTCTAATATCCATTTCAATTAACACAATTTGCTGCCACGTACCCAACATTAGACTGCCATTCTTAAAGGGCACTGTCAGACTCGGGCCGACCAAAGAGGCACGTACGTGTGAATGTCCGTTACCATCATGCCACATTTTTTGATGTTCATACTCTACTTCTTTTGGAACTACTCTTGAGAGCATTTTAGGAAAGTCCTTTTTCAAACCTGGTTCATACTCTATAGTAGTTACTGCTGCAGTTGAACCAGAAATGAAGACCGTAACGATTCCATCTTGGAGTCCGCATTCTTGGATTGCTTTTTCGGTTTGTTCCGTGATGTCAATTACATCATTTTCACCTTTTGATTTGACGTGAAATGTTTTAGTGATTACTGTCATCTTGTGGAAAAATCTGAAGGATTTTGGTACATAAGCATAGTGGCTTGATATTATTATACTGGCTTATCTCCTTCAAACTCGGTTTTTTGACTCTGCCACCACTCCTCGAATTTTGTACACTTGCTTTCAAAATTCAAATGAACTACAAATATGCCATCCAACTTCACCTGGGTTTGTGTTAATTTACGCACAAAGGATGCTGACCAGTGTGCAATTCCTTTATTCTCATCAACAGATAAAATATCATAATCGAACTCGACATTATCCTGAGTTTGAGCTATAATTGACCAGTATTCTGTTATTGCTTCAACGCCAGAAATTGGCTTTTCAAATGGTTTTTCATGATATGTGGCATCGGTAACAAAAAGGTTCTTGATGAGAGAGGGATCTCGTGTTTTCCATGCACGGCAATACAAATCTAACCAGGATTTGAACGCATTATGATTCACAATTATGGTAAATGGAAAGATAATTTAACCTAGATCAAAAAGGAAACATGAAATTAGTATGAAAATTGTCCACGGCAGTCCAGGTTTTGGTTCTGCATTGACCGAACCACAAGTAAAAGACTTTCTTTCTAACACCAAACTAAATCTCCTGTTGGGAACAATTGATGAAAAAAATGAACCTAACGTTCACCCTGTTTGGTATCTATATCATGACGGCAAAATATACGTTGAAACTCTCAAGACCTCAAGGAAAGTTAAAAACATCAGACAAAAAGATACCGTCTACTTTTGTGTTGATGATGAAACCATGCCTTACAAGGGTGTTCGAGGTAAAGGAACTGCAAGAATTTCTGAAGACATTGGGTTTAATCTACCTATTGCAGAAAAAATCATGATAAAATATACTGGAAACCTTGATAACGAAATTGCTAAGCTGCTTATGGCCGGTGTAAAAAATGGGATTTCTGCAATATTGGAAATAAATCCAAAATATTATTCCACATGGGATCACAGCACCGGCATATCGGCATGATAATCTTTACTAATTCCAACCCGGATTGAAACTCGATGATATTCATAGCGTTGGTTAAATTCAGAAAAAAAGCAGAGGATGCCTTTGAGGCAGGTAAGAAGATTCTAGAAAATTTGCCACCCGGAATCAAAATAATCAATACGTATTGGACACTTGGAGAGTATGATGCGGTTTGGATTTATGAGGCTCCGAACGAAAAGGATGTAATCAGACTTGGAATTAACTCAGTAGACGTAACTCAAACCCAAACTTTGGTCGCAGTACCCAGGGACGAAGCGGTAAAACTTCTCTAGTGATTAATGATTAGTACTTCAACATATTCTAATGCAATTTCTTTACAATTAGAAATTGCAAAAAAGGTAATTTCAAGAAATTTGTTTTCATCTAAAATCAAATACATATCTGGAGTTGATGTGTCATACAAAAATAACATCGCATATTGCTCTGCAGTAATCTTAGAAAAGGACACGTTGAGACCAGTAGAATCAGTTGACAAGACGCTGAAAGTAAAGTATCCATATATCCCGGGGCTATTCATGTTACGAGAATCTGACCCAATTCTCTCTACACTGAAATTATTGAAACATCGATTTGATGTGTTATTGGTGGACGGGCACGGGAGGTTACATCCTAGAAGATGTGGATTGGCCTGTTTTATTGGAGTGAAGGGCAACAAACCAGTAATTGGGGTTGCTAAGAATCTGCTTTGTGGCGTTGAGAAAAGAGACAGAGTAATTATTGATAATAAAATTCTGGGCAATGTCATCAAAAAAGGAAAAAAGAAGACATATGTCAGTGTTGGACATAAAATTAGCCTAAAAACTGCCGCCAAGCTAGTAAGAGAATTAATCAAAGATGATCATTGGTACCCAGAGCCTCTAAGAATAGCGCACATTAATTCAAAAAAAATGAAGCGTCATAATACGTAACGAACTACAAAACTCTTAAATCGTGCTATTTTATTGCTGTCGGAATTCGTAGTTCATTTATTGTATGAAAGCCAGGCTTTGTTGATAGTACAATGGGGATGTAATTTAACAAAAGGGAAACGGTTGCCTTATCACCATTTACACCAGCAGTCTTTACGTATATTGGTGGCGTCCCTTCAATTTCAACTAGATCATATTCTTGAGCCCCGGCATACATAGCCAAATTCATCTTAAGAAATTCTGAATCGTTTCTTTTTGCCACCAGACGGTGTTCTATTCCGGAAATTTGACCTCGTTTCACTGTAATGCCATTTGATGTAATAGAATGCTTTGCGATGATAGGAGTTATCTTAGTTCGAAAGGTGGTTTTTTCGTTTAGCATATCGCATATCATCATTGCAGATTCTGCAAGGCCAACATGCCCTACGGTGTCTTTGATTCCATGAAGTTGTTTCGAATTATAACCAAGACACATCTTTTTCTGTAATGCTTTTCTGCGCCGGGTTAGATCAACTACACGTTCTACCTTAATCTTTTTTATTTTGCTGCAAAGACTCGATAACATTAAAACCATAGAATCCATAAGGAAGCCTGGATTTACTCCAACGCCTACTACGCTTACCTTGTATTTTTTTGAAAGATTGTCCAGTCTTCTAGCTAGCTTCTTGTTTCTTCCTATAGGATATACAAGTTGTTCACACGTTGAGACTACACTAATACGACTTTTTACGATTTCAGATAACTGATCGTGTGCGTCTTTTAATGACGATATAGTAGCATGTATTACGATATCTGGTTTTGATTTCACCTTGATAATTTTGCTTACAACCTTAATCCCTGACTTTCTTACGTTGGCTATTATACCTGCATCTTGGCCTACTTTGGTAGGATCATTGTCAACTACACCCACAACTTTGTATTCACTTTTACTTTGTAACGCTCTAAAAATTTCTGTTCCTAAGTTACCTATTCCAAACAGAATTACTTTAGTTCGCACTAACATGCAATCAAGAATACAGTTTTATAATCTTGTTTCAAATTGAACCAAAACTTGGTGTAAGTACCCAGACTTACTTTATCATTGCTTTTCTTACAGCATCAGTTATCTTTTCCCACTCTGCTTTGGGAGCTCTGAATTCAAATAAGTGAGCTAAAAGAATTTTTGCCAATATCAAATACTCCTCTATCGTTTTATCATCTATTTTGGGGTGTTTGGCTTTGTAAAGTGTGTGACGAATATCATGGAAATATGCAATGTCGTTTTGTTCGCTTTCTATTATCTTGTTTTGATCTTTTACCTTGCCAAGCAGGGAATGAAATACTTCTCCTGAATCAGCTTCATCTTCTCTAATGAAACCTTGGTGTATGCAGTAGCTTTTTAGAATATCTTCAACCGCACTGTCTATGTTTAGTAATGCAAGCGTATTTGCTGCTTGAAGCTTACTTTCCTTGAGAATTGATGCCACACAAAGCTGTTCGGCTATTTCATATACTAAGGACTCTTTCAATTTGCTTCCGAGTTAACAAACTCTTCTAAAGCTTTTCTAGCTTCCGGGTCACTCATTTGTACCGGAGGATGTTTCATCAAGTAGGCGCTAGCTGGAATAATCGGTCCTCCCAAACCTTTGTTACGGGCGATCTTTGCTAATCTGATAGCATCAATCACAATTCCCGCGGAGTTCGCTTTATCATCAACCTCTAGCCTTACTTCCATGTTATATGGAATGTTTGCCCACTGTTTTCCCTCGATCCTCATGAACATCAATTTGGTGTTTCCTAAAAATGGAATAAAGTCTGAGGGGCCGACGTAAATTTGATCATCGGCGAGTCTTTCAGACAGCTGGCTTTGAACGCTTTCGGTCTTTGAAATCCTTTTGCTTACCAATCGTTCTTGCTCTTTCATGTTCAAAAAATCGGTGTTTCCCCCAACATTGATCTGGTAAGTTTTTTCAATCTTAGTTCCACGTTCATCACACAACTTCGCAAGCGTTCGATGTACGATCGTTGCGCCGACTTGTCCCTTAATGTCGTCTCCTACTAGAGGAATATTTTTTTCGCTAAATTTCTTGGCCCAATTCTCATCTGAAGCTATGAAAGATGGCATACAATTAATGAAGGCGGTGTTTGTGTCAAGACAAATTTGTGCCCAGAATTGTGTTGCCTTTTCAGAGCCTACAGGCAAGTATGATACGAGAATTTCAGTGTCTGTTTCTTTAATGTTATCTTTGATTTCTCTGGTAAGTTGATCTACACTTTTATTATTTTTAATAGGTTTTATTTTGTTTTCAACCCAAATACCTACTCCATCAAGTGCAGGACACTGGAACACTCGAGCATCAGTTTGAGGCATTCCCTTCTTTGGTATCCAGTTGACCATGTTGGGCTCTTCATAAATTGCTTCGTTGATTGTTTTTCCGATTTTATTTTCTCCTACGTCAAAACCTATTACAAAATCAATATCATGAATGGTATATTCCGCTAGCTTGTTATGCATAATTCCAATAACTTCTTGCTCCGGATTTTGCTCGTAATATTCTATACCTTGGATTAATCCTGAGAAGCAGTTTCCCATTCCAATTAATCCCGCTTTTATTTTATTCATCTCGTTATTCAATAATAGTTACACATAATATAATCATGTTTATGGTCTCATTTGACAAAAACTTGATTCAATAAAATAATTAGAGAAGTTTCATTGCATCTTCTCTTGGTACTGCGACGAGGGTTTGTGTTTCTGCCACGTCGCCCACACTAATCCCAAGCTTCATTGCATCTTTTTCACTTGGTGCCTCATAAACCCACACAGCATCATACTTACCCAGTGTCCAATAAGTTGCAATCATCTTCACACCAGGAGGCAGATTTTTCATGACGAATTTACCGACTTCAACTACCTCACTTACCTTCTTCTTGAATTTGATCAAGGTGATGAAATTCATTACGATTAATTCGGACACTAATTACTTAAGATTATCTGAAAAGGGGATTTTCTTTTA
>JBHIDF010000026.1:0-7395 GCA_046759945.1 Nitrosopumilaceae archaeon | reverse complement strand
GTATGTCCTCCCGTGGCAATTAAAATCTTCCAGAAAGCCGGTTAAGTTAAAAATTCAATTGAGATCGAAATCTTCACGTTTAATACAGTCTTGTCTTATGGAAATAAAGTATGGCAAGCAATACTTTTACCCAGTTTCTTTTTGATTTATTCATCATAGCAGCTGTTCTCATCACACTTTACACCTGCAACTTTTACTATCTTGTTTGGCTCTCAAGACAAAGACGGAAATCTAAAAAATCAGAAGTTTCAGGCGAACCCCTCGTTACGATTCAACTTCCAATATATAATGAAAAATACGTTGCAGCTAGACTTGTTGATGCCGTATGCAGTATGGACTATCCAAAAGAAAAGATGTGCATTCAAGTTTTGGATGACTCAGATGATGACACACGCGAAAGATTGGAGGAATTAGTTCAAAAATACAAGAAAATAGGATATGACATACATCACATAAGGCGAGAAAACAGAAAAGGATACAAGGCCGGTGCTCTTCGCTATGCGATGAAGTTTGTTAAAGGTGAGTTTGTTGCAATATTTGATGCTGATTTCATACCACCACGTTGGTTTCTCAAAAATGTGATTCCATATTTTTCAAACCAAAACATAGGTCTTGTTCAATGCAGATGGGGACACGTAAACGAAAACTATTCTGCGCTAACGCAATTACAGGCACTTAGCCTTGACTTCCATTTTCTGATAGAGCAAAAAGCAAAGAGTAACTCACATCTATTTATGAATTTTAATGGAACTGCGGGAATATGGAGAACAGAATGCATACGAGATGCAGGTGGGTGGCATAGTGCAACACTAGTTGAAGACTTGGATTTGAGTTATCGGGCACAGATGAAGGGTTGGAAGTGCCTCTTCTTACCTGATATCGTTGTGAAAGCAGAACTTCCGGTACAAATGAATGCTTCCAAGAGACAACAATTCAGATGGGCAAAAGGGTCAATTCAGTGCGCCATAAAACTTCTTGGGGATATAATAATAAAACGTACAATCCCAATCGCAACTAAGATTCAAGCTTTTGTACAGCTTACACGCCACATAGTATTTCCCCTCATGTTGGTTCAGTTCCTTATATTACCAATCCTTCTTGCATCAGACGTTAACCTCTATATAGTGAGTTTTATCCCTGCGCTGACTATCGGAGCGTATCTTGCACTGGGACCGGGAGCATATTTACTGGTAATAAAGAACGTATGGCAAAAAGGATGGAAAGCGAAAGCACGTGCACTCCCTTATCTAGTCTTCTTCTCAGCAGGAATTTCGGTGAATAACACTGTAGCTGTATTCGATGGGATGTTCGGAAAGAAAAACGAATTTTTGCGTACACCGAAATTTGGAATTGTAAAGAAGACGGATGACTGGCGAGATAAGGCTTATGTCTTACCATTCTCGAAAACTACCCTGCTTGAGTTATTCTTTGGCATATATGGAATCTTAGGAGTACTCATTGCGATTTATTCACACCACCCAGTATTTGCCCCTATAATTGGAATTCAAACAATAGGATTTTTCTACATCTCTTATCTTAGCCTCACACATACAAGATTTAAAAAGAGCCATTCTCAATCGAACCGTACTGTATCAAAGGCTGAGAAGATGGCAAACAATTTCTATAAACTTTCTTTGGTGGGAATATTTGCGGTTATTATTTTTGGAGCTTACATGGCTTACGCTGGATACCAAAACGATGTCTACCCTTTGGATCGTTCAAGAGGTCTCTTGGATAGAATACAAACTAGTCCAGACCCACAAACGATAATTGCTGATCTCAAAACAATTAAGGAGCTGCTGCCAACGGAGGGAAACCCCGTCTGGATATTCCCTACGGAAACAACAAACTTTGCACGCATTCAGAATGACCTTGATAATATGATAATTAGTATGGAGAAGATTTCAACAGTCCCACGAGATAGCTCTTCGTTCAATACGGGGTTGCGCGTTGTACAGGAACAAGCTTTTTCAATGTATATTCATATCGAAGATGCTACACCCTACATGTACGCAAGCTTTTCAAATATTATTTTCAGCTCTATTTGGATCGCTATAATAATAGGAATCTTTGCGATGTTAAAGCGCAAGAAGGAAAGTCTGAAATCTTTTGAAATGTCTGACGAAATCTAGAGAACACTCAGCCTAAGAAATACTTAGTTCCTGTTTTACCTCATCCACTGCACGTATACCAAAGAGATCTCTTACTTGTTGAATTCTAATTGATTCCTTTAGCAAATCTCGACCAAGCTCATTCACTAGTAGATTAAATACATCAGTAAATCTAATCTCCCATTTGTCAGCCGAGTCTAGTACTTTGCTCACCGCCCATTGCTTTACTTCTTGGGGGAGGGGTATCTTTGCCTCAGATTCTATGGAGAGCTTATCAAAAAGATTAACCATCTCTGCAGTCTGAGAAGCCATCTTTTCTAAATCGCCAAGTTCGCCGTATTTTGATTCTGAATGCATGCGTATGTTTGATTGATATTCAGATAGGCGTAACAGCCCTAATACTTCTCTTGATGTATTTTCCGAAGTCTTTTGTGTAACATTTCTTATCTCTTGTAACCCTTGATTAATCTCGTGAGTCTCACTTTTGAATTCAGTCATGGATGCGGTATTTCGGTTCAAGAGCTCAGTCAAGTCTGAGATTTTTTCGTTTAACGCAGTAGTTTTACCTATTACGTTTTCCTTAAAGTTGGCAAATTCTGCTTGGATATTTCTAACGTCATTACCTGTCATAGGTAATGATCCAACCTTTTTGGCAAGAGAATCAAGCTCGCTTCCTACATTCCTTACTCCATTCTGAACACCATCTATTCTATCAGATACACGCATTATCATTTTTGCATTGTTTTTGATGGAGTCTAAACTATTGGTCACGCTTTGCATTATCTTGCCAGTATCAGGAAGAGATTCTTGTCTTTGTTGAATCCTGTTTACTTGATCCTTAATTTTTGAAACTAGATTTGATTGAACGTTTGCCTGTCTTAAGCCCACAAATAATTTCTGAGTGTCTTCCTCAATAACTCTTATTTGTCTTGACTGTTTTTGAATATAGCTTAACGCAGAATTTACATTATCTATCATTTTTTTCAATGAAATCAGTACCTTCTGGTTTTCAGCAAAAATCTTAGTCATACCTTTTACTTCTTTAGACAGAAGTTTCGTTGTATCTGAAACAGAACCTATTTTTTTTAACAAAGTGGCATTTGGTTCTCTTTTTATTTTATGTGTGGATCTAATTTTTTTGCTTTTCTTTTTCGCCATTTGTCATTAAGATAAAGACAGATGATAAAAAAGTTAGTTTTGAAAAAACAATAAGGGGTTTGATAAGGATTTACCTGTTAACAGTTTCTGGATCGTGAAGGGTTTCATGGAAGGTCTTTTCGATGAGGCCGTTTACAGTATCGATAAACCGCCTGGAACAGTATTCACAAGAGGGCATGAATTACGGTACAGTACGGTACTATTAATGCTTGGGTGATGGCATAGTTACCTCTTAGCAAACCTCACAAACAGCCCTCATTTCGCTAAAATCTTCAACACTTATACCCAAATCAAAATTTCATAGAGGGTCGACTTTTAAACAAAAAATACCTTTGGTTATTAGATGGAAAATTTTCCTCTCCAGGTAGAATTACCAACGTTACCTGACAGCGATATAGGTCAAGGCATAATGGATGTAGTAGACAAAATAAGGCCATTTGAATTACCTCATGATCCCGTCATAACTGACCTTGCAATAATTATGATTTTAGCTTCAATTGTTACACTTGCCTTCTTCAAAATTAGACAACCATTGATCATAGGTTATCTATTTGCAGGGATGCTTATAGGCCCTCTATCTCCCTTGTGGACATCTTTCTTGCCAGAGGTTCCACCTCAATCACCTGGTTTGCAAGGAATCGGAGTCCTTTCTGATTTAACAATTCTAAACATATTTGCGGAGATCGGCGTAATTTTACTTCTTTTTGTAATTGGAATCGAGTTCCCAATTGCTAAAATAAAATCCATAGGTCGCGTGGCAGTAGGCATCGGGACGCTTGGTCTCTTACTAACTTTGGGTCTGGTATTTTACGCTGCAAGCCTACTTGGACTTGAATTTATGGATGCATTATTTCTGGCTGCAGCCCTTTCAATAAGTAGTACAGCCATAATCGTAAAAATTTTTGAAGGAACAGGAAAAATAAAGAAAGGATCTTCTATACTTGTTTTGGGAATTTTGATCGTAGAAGACGTAATCGCTGTTATTCTTATAGCTTCTTTAGAATCTGTTGCGCTCGTTGGTACTGTTTCTTATGAAAATATAATATTGATAGCTATAGTTGCAACAGGACTAATAGTAGGAACCTTCACTATTGGAGCAAGAACGATCCCCAAACTAATAGATCGAGTAGCGAGTGCAGAGAATCGAGAGATTTTGTTGCTTTCAGTTCTAGGATTATGTTTTGGGTATGCTCTTCTTTCCCAATTAGTTGGACTTTCCGTAGCTATCGGAGCCTTCTTGGCAGGCGTGTTAGTAGCAGAATCAAAATCCGCTGAAGTCTCAAAGGTTTTGTCAAGCCCGATAAAGGACATGTTTGTTGCAATATTCTTTGTCTCAGTTGGTGCGCTCATGGACGTGAGCCAACTTCAAAACTACGTGTTTATCGCCATAGCATTGATAGCAGTTGCTATAGGAATGAAATTTGGGGGCAATCTATTAGGCTGTTTCATATTCAGGCAGGAAGCTGATAAATCTCTACGTTCAGCATTCGCCTTGTCAGCTCCGAGAGGAGAGTTTTCGATTATTATCGTGAAGGTCGGGGTAGATTTAGGAGTAGTGAGCGCATTTTTGTTTCCCTTGATTGGAGTTATATCTATAATAACTGCCTTCATTTCTCCCTTTTTAATAAAAGCTGGAGATAGGATAATTCCAAAAATAATGCACAGTGAAAAAAATGTCAGCAGATGAACTAAATAAATTTCTAGCTAGGGTTCACAAGGAAACCACCCTTTTTGATTACAACGGATCCAAAGTTCCATGCATAATCATTGAAGAAGAAAGATACGATCTAATAATGAGAGAAATTGCAGGAAAACCTGTCTCTGTGGAAACTAATTTGAATATACTTCAAGATGGTTCGGGACATGTATTTGTAGAGATTTTACTTAACTTTTCACAAGGAGGAGTATCTGAAAAATTCTTGCTTAATGCTAATGAGTCCATAGATTTCTTTGAATCTCTTGCCGCTACCGCCATGCTAGTTCTTTCATCACCACATTCTGAGGTGGGCAAGTCCAATGTCTTTATGATCCAGCTTCCTAAACCGGAAAAGGCCATAAACGCACTTGACATAATTAAAAAAGGCCTAGAAATGAAAAAGCCTCGTACTTCATAAGGAGAGTTGAGCCTTAGCAAACTGAAATGCATTACCACTAAACTTTTTTGCCGTCATATGTTTTCCAATTGAGCTATGTATGCGGTTGCCGGGATTTGAACCCGGGTCGCGAAATTGGCAATCTCGCATATTAACCAAGCTGTACGACAACCGCTCAAGCGATTAAACAAAATATAGTCTATTAAAGGGTAGTGGTTTTTGTAACATTATTTTTATTCAATCGTACTTTAGTAATCCCATGGATTCAAAGCTAAAAGAAAAAATGAATCAAAAAATTACTGAAATCGTAGAAAACTCAAATGAGATTTTTCAGATTATAGAATCTCTTGGTAATTTGGATAAAGGTTCTGATTCATTTGGACTAGGTATAGCAATAGGTCGTTTATACAATTCATTTCATTATCAATGTAGAAGAATCTTAAAACGAAATCCCACAGAAGAGGAATTCTCAGAGTTTTTAGAGATCCTTAGTGAAAGACAGAAGGAGATTCTTGAGGTACTGAAACAGAGATAATTCACTTAAGGGGTATTACATTAATCTTTGGTGTGGCTGGTAGCTTAACACACGCATCGCGCAATGCCTTTTTTGCAACTTCTAGATGCTCTTTTTTCACTTGAACTTCCATGATGCACTGCCCTCGCTTCACTCGTGCAGCCAAACTTACTGCTTTACCAAACGCTCTTCGCATTCCCTCTTGAAGCCTGTCTGCCCCAGCTGCGGCAATCATTTTATTCTCTCGGAGTAAAACATGAGGATAAATTCGCAGAAAGGAGAAGTAACCTGTTTCTCCTGCTACTTTTTCGATTGCCTTGTTAGCAGCAAGTCTTGTAGACTCGATGGCTATGTGTGTGATCTGAACTTTTTCATTAACCAACAACTGAACGCAATAATCATAATCGCCTCTTTGTCCTCCCACGAACTTTGCTATTTTTATCTGTGGTTTTCCTTTGATGTACGTCTTTCGTGTATAGGGTTGCCCGTTCCCTTTTCTGTAATTTGCGCCGTGCATAAGGTCACCGTGTACCATAGAATTAGAGGCCTATATTTTAATCGTGACCTTAGTTCATAGAACAAATCGAATGACGATAAAAACCAGTAATTTGTAAACTCGATAAAGCAGGCTTATATGGTCAATATTAGTTATCTTGATGAAATGTCAGAAGTCGAAGAAAAAGTTGAGGGCATACTGGTTAGAGATCAGACGTTAATATCAAGCGAAGAGATGCAAAGCATCTTGGAAAAAAAAGGCTATGGAGAAATTAGCAAAAAAAAATTTTTGCTAAAACCCTTTGAATCGCTCTATCTTTTGTTCGTTGGTAACCTTGAATTGAAAAAAGGAAATAAGAAAATCAACTTCGATAAACTTTTGCAGGAATGCATCAAATATGATACTGACGCTCTCACAAAATTCCTCATATATCGTGATTTGAGAAGTAAAGGATACACAGTGAAGGATGGTTTTGGATTTGGGTCGGATTTTAGGGTCTATGAGAGAGGCCATTTTGGTGAAAAAGGCGCCAAATACTTGGTGTTTGGTTTCAGTGAGGGTAAACAAGAAAAGTTGGGGCAACTACAAAAAAAGATAGAACAGATAACTCAGATGGGAAAAGAGCCTGTGCTTGCAGTGATTGAGAGGAGAGGCGAGGTAATTTATTATAAAATTTCAAGAATAAAATTTCTCAAAAATAAGATAAACTCTAGTGTTTCTCCTATAGAATTGTGAGTTTTGTCAATTGCCTTAACTTATATCAAACATTCCTTCTGCAGTATATTTCAGAAGATTGTTTTTATCAGCATATTTAAAATCGTATACATCTACATATTTGGTATTATTATCCCATAGGTTTTCAAAATCTTGAATCTTCAAATCAATCCTTTGTTTATCATTCCATGATGTATAGACATCTATGCATTCAAAATTTCTTGTCTTATTGCTGAAAGTTTCATTAGACGTTCCCGTAAATGCTATTGTATCATTGTTGGAATCTCGAAATATACCTATTTTTTCTGC
>JBHIDF010000025.1:0-7550 GCA_046759945.1 Nitrosopumilaceae archaeon | reverse complement strand
GATATTCTTGTCAAAACTCCGATGATTAAAAAAATTCCAGAAACCGATTCTGCCAGTGCTATTGGGACTTGCATTTCAAGCGGAATACCAATACTTGTTAACCAACCAGCAAAACCAGGATTGAATTTGCCTATGCCATGAACTATGAAAATTACACCAATGGCCGCCCTTATCCCAAAATGGGCAATATCATGGATTTTACTTACACGAAGTGTTGCTTCCGCCAATACTTAGAAAACCATTAGAGGTGAAATAAAAGATATCTGGTACGAGATTCCGAATAGGAGAGATTCGATAAAATAATCTTCGAATTCTGAAAAAGGATCAAAACTGCCCGAATCTCTTCGTTTATACGTTATTTTTACTAATAATATAATGATGATCAAATACGTTTTTTCTTTATTCTTTGTGCTTGTATTGCTCTCTAACAATTTTGCATTGGGAACAAATCAAGACCAGACTATCTTAAAGATTGACCAGCCGTTTGTGGAAAAGCAATATGAAATAAGTGTTGAACAGCAAGTAATGATAACTGCAGATATATCTAACGGACAAGACAGAGAACAACAGTTTGCTTACTTGGTACAGATAAAAAACGAAAACGGTTTAGTAGTCTCACTTTCTTGGTTGACTGGAACTCTTGCCGTGGGACAGTCGTTTACCCCTGCTCAATCTTGGACACCTACCGTCCAGGGAACATTCATAGTTGAAATCTTTGTGTGGGAAAGTGTAGATAATCCAACAGCATTGTCTCCCCCTTTAGCAATGAAAGTAGATGTTGTCTAGTTTTGTTGTTTAATTTTGTTCAGGGCAGTTTAAGATCCTAGGTTTGATTCCAGGAGGGAAATCCGCCATCGAGATTTACTGCGTTAAACCCAGCCTTATTCAGTTCATCTGCTGCAATATTTCCCCTGTAACCACTTCCACAATATGTGCAAATCTTCTTGCCTTTGAGATTCTCGATACCTCCCTTCTTTGCTTTTCGTATCACTAAACCAAGTGGCATATGCATCGAATTTTCGATTTTACCACCTACAAGTTCGTCAGCTTCTCTTACATCAATAATTACAAATTCATCTTTTCTTGACTTCAACTCACTTGCAGATATGACCTCTACTATGACTGTACAAATAATCTTTAACTTAGATAAACTTGACCTTACTAAAAATCACTTTTTTAATACGTGACCACAAATATCATCTCATGGAATTGCATGAAAAGAAGTGCGTTCCCTGTGAGACAGGTGGTGCACCGTTGTTAGATGTAGAGGTACGCAAAAACCTTGAGAAGGTTTCTGGATGGAAGCTAAATGGAAAAAAAATCGAACGCGAATTCGTTTTTAAAAACTTCATCGAGGCCATGAAATTCGTCAATAAGATAGCAGACTTGGCAGAGACAGAGGGTCACCATCCAGACTTCCAGATACATTGGAATAAAGTCTTACTAGAGCTGTGGACGCATTCGATGGGTGGACTTAGTGAAAATGACTTTATCGTTGCCGCAAAGATCAACAATATCAAAATGTAAGCTCTCGTTCTCTACAAGAAGAAAATTTCATGTAACTGCTCTTTTTTTTATTTTGAGACACTAACAAAAGCAATGATTATGTTTTCTCACGTTAGTATTTTTATAAGCGCATTTGACAGTATGTTTGACTATTTTTTTTCTCTGTATCTTCTTTTGTAAACGCTTTTGTATCTACGCTTCTTTCTTTTAAAAAAGTCTTCATCAGTATAGTCTGTCTGCAGATAGTTTTTACTTATTGGCGTTGCAAAGGAGAGCTGATAGTGATCAGGATCTCTAATGTGAAAGAATCTTTCTCCCCACGATGCATCTGTAGGTTCATTTTCAATAGAACCTAATTTTGAAATATAATTATCATTTTTCATGTGTGTGTAAAGTTCATCTACATCATCTGTATGAAAAATTATCCTTCCAAAATCTTTGCTTCTGTCATCATTTACTAGTTCTAAGTTGAGGTACACCTTGGTGTCCTTGCCAACTTCGTAAGTAGTAAAAGAATCAAATGAACCACCACAAACTAATCTAAAACCTGGGATCCTAGAGTAAAATTTACACGAAATATCCATGTTTCGAACAAATAGCGTAATTGCAGAAATTCTGTATAATTCCATTTTCAAGTACTGTCTGCACTCTTTTTAGTTTAAAGCTTGTTCGACAATGACAATATCATCTAATGAACAGCTACGAGTTCAATTAGAATCGATTTCAAATTTGTCGCCTCATTTACTTAGAGGCACTCCTAAAATTCGCATAAAGAATTAAAACCCAGTAGTTGAATTCTTTTTGGATAGGAATGGTCAGAAAAAAGAAATCTAAATCAAGAAGCAAGACCAGAAAGTCTAAGAAAAAAAGAAAAGCCTTTGGTGGTTATTCCATAAACTTTGCTGGCAGGACAGAAACATTAGAAGAAGTTTTTGGAAATGGTAAGATAGCTCCTAGCCAGATGACAAAGAGTCTTTGGAAGTTCATTAAGATACACAAGCTTGGTTCTAAATAAAGTTACAAGGACTAAAACTAAACTAATGACATCTCTTACTAGTGTCTAGCTTTAATTGTTAAAAGGTAAACTTCTCGAAAAATAATATTCATTTATTTTTGTAGAATTCTAACAAATAATAAAAATTGGGGAAGTTGTTTACTGCACTTTCAAGTCTTTGAACTCAAAAGGCGGTATATTCATTTCCAGGAATTCCTTTATTCTTTGCGCGATATCTTCTGTTGTGATATCATCCATGCTGGGCGAACCTATCTCGAAAGAAATTTTGTTGGAACCGATGTTAGTATTTGTTATAACGAGATCTGCATATTGATTTGTGATTTCGTTTAGATAATACTTGGTATCATCTGTTTTTATTTCAGAAACATCCAATTCTACCTTTATTGGTTTGAACTTTGCTGTTCCATCGTAATCCTTCCCTGACGATAATCCCTGGTCTTCTGCAATAGCCGCATCTACCATTACGAAGTTAACAGCTATCCTCTTCTTAAAAGTTTGTAGCACCTTTCAAAAAAGAAAAAAAATCAGTAGATTAACTTTTTACGACAGTGCGCCTACTGCCTCTTTACAAACCTGACATTTACATGTGCAATCTGCGCTGCAAATGCAAGCGCCTTGCATTTCACAGTCACACTTGTATGTAGCGTCACCAGTGTCTGCTTCACAACCGCAAGCTTGATCTACCATATCAAGGGAAAATACCTGCAAGCTTTAAAGCATTTCGATTACATGAGTTCTGAAAAAATTATTCGTTCAGTCCGAAAACGGTATGACATTCCTTCAGTCTTATGACTGAAAGGTACGAATAACCATGCTCAAGCTTTTCAGTAAATTTCGGTTCTTTTCCATCTTGACTTGAATATCTCAAAAATGGTTTAGTTGGTTCGTTATCCAGTGTTACATAATTAAAGCAGTAAACTGGTTCATCCAGATCAATTGAAGAAATATTTCCAATTATCCATTTTTTCTTGTACGCAAATAGAAAAAGAGTCAAGTCGGGTGCATCAGGTTCATCAGGGTCATAAACTATTCTAGCAAGACTCCCTAGATCCTCAACTTTAAGTGGTTTGAATTCGTCCTCAATTTTTTTTGTATTTGTTTTAAGTGGAGAAGCAAGTGATTCAAGATGTATTATAGGCGCATAGTGAAAAAGTGCTTTAGTTGAGCTCACAACTTCACAGTATTCTTTTCCACCCTTTAGTTTGTATGATAGATACCGACCAGATTTTTTAAAAGGAGTATAAAACGAGAGTAGCGTGTTAGTAAGGACAAACCCACTTGAAAAGACTCTTTGCCCATTCAAGTCATGTGAATAAACTTTCAACGGGTATTCCCTAGTGGCACAAACATATCTTGCAAAATTCTTTAAATCAGCTACCTCTACAAAACATTGACTTGGCATCAGAGTACAATGGTAAAAGGGCTAATTAAAAACCTGAGGTATCCTTGAGTGTGGAAAATTATAATTTTATCTTGTAGGATGCAAAATTTTTAGAGTAGAATCAAACGAGAACTCTCATGGTAACAGGAACAAGACTCATTGAAAAAGTTCTTCTCGGGGTTGCAAAAAGGTGGATCGCAGGAGAGACTATTGATGATGCCTTAAAAGCAGCTCAACTTTCATACAAAAATGGTATTAACGTAATAATCAACAAGCTAGGAGAATACAATACATCCAAACGCGCTATAAACGCCACTGTCGGAGAATACAAAACGATCCTCTCTTCTTTGAGAAAGTCTAAAGTTGAGGGAGGAATCTCTATCAAACTTACACAGATTGGTTTGTCCAGAGGCAGGAGAGAATGTCTGCGAAATCTCAAATCCATAATAAAGACAGCTTCATCATCACATGCTTTTGTCTGGCTTGACATGGAATCATCAGACCACACAGACGAAACTATTGGAATTTATCAAAGTCTCTTTACCAGATATGAGAGGCTAGGCATGGCATTACAGGCAAATTTGAAGAGAACTAGAAATGATCTAAGGAGCTTAATACATCATGGGGCAAAAATACGATTAGTCAAAGGCGCGTATAGCGAAAACAGCAGAATAGCTTACAAGTCCAAAAAAGATGTAGATAAAAACTACGTTAAGTTGATGAAGTCGCTTTTCAAAAATGGAAATGAGTTTGGTGTTGCTACCCATGATTCGGATATTATTGACTGCGCAGTCAGACTCTCGAAAAGATATCAAAAGAAATTTGAGTTTCAAATGTTAAAGGGTATTAGAGATGAATTAAAGCCAGAGCTTATCAAGAAAGGTTTTGAGGTCTCCGACTATATCCCATATGGTACTAATTGGCTCCCTTATTCAATTCGTCGACTAAAAGAAAGAAAGAGAAACATTCTGTTGTTAGGAAGCTCCTTTCTTCATTCACAACGTGTTTGAGTCTGGGTTCTCATGAATTGTTGTAGATAATGTTCACCACCAGCTCCCCTGCCGGATGAGCCTGAATCTTTCCATCCTACAAAGGGTTGGCTTCCTACAAGAGCAGCAGTCGTAGCGCTAGCTGCTCTATTTGCATAAACTACGCCCGCTTCGATTTTGTCAAAGAATTCCTTAAGTTGCTTCTTGTCTTCACTGAATATACCTGCTGTCAGTCCATAATTGGAATCATTTGCCAATTTTATTGCTTCATCAAAGGTATTGTATTCATCTATGCAAAGAATAGGCAGAAACAGTTCTTCTTTTATTAATTTGTGATCTCTCGGGAGTTTGGTAACTATTGTTGGTTGGACGTAATATCCATTTTCGTACTCTGAATTTTTTAAAACTGAACCTCCTGTAAGAACCTCTCCATCTTTTTTTGCCAAATCGACTGATACACGAAACTTTTCTTGAGCAGCTTCATTGATGAGAGGGCCCAAGTATACATCCTTTTCCCATGGGAATCCTATTTTCAGAGAATTAGTCTTTTCAACTATTTTTTGAAGGAACTTTTCTGCTACATCTTTTTGGACATATACTCTAGAACAAGCGCTACACTTTTGCCCACCGTATCCAAAGGCCGCACGCATGACCCCATCTGCCGCCTTGTCTAGATCAGCTGATTTGCTGACAATAACTGGATTCTTTCCTCCCATTTCGGATACAAATGGTCTAGGAGTTTTTTGCGTAAATGACTTGAAACCTGACATGCCTACGTCGTAAGAGCCGGTAAAAGCTATTCCGTCTACAAGCGGGCTCTCAATGATGGTTTTTCCTACAACTCCACCAGGTCCTGTCACAAAATT
Source organism: Nitrosopumilaceae archaeon (assembly GCA_046759945.1). Taxonomy (GTDB): domain Archaea; phylum Thermoproteota; class Nitrososphaeria; order Nitrososphaerales; family Nitrosopumilaceae; genus JAEHKU01. Next base: position 1,793 of record JBHIDF010000025.1, on the reverse strand, counting down.
AATCCCTCCTGCAGGAAGCTTTTGGTAAATGGCTTGTGCAAATTTAAAAGATGAAATAGGTGTATCGCTTGCAGGTTTTAAAACTGCAGCATTACCTGTTATGAGTGCACCAGTAGTCATTCCTATTGCAATGGCTGACGGGAAATTAAACGGGGCAATAACTCCCCATACACCGTATGGTTTGAGTATAGTTCTAGTTTTTTCATTTGGATTGGGATGTTTGGTTTCTCTTGAGAATCCTTTATTGATTTCTAGCTGGTCGGCATAAAACCTCATAAAATCAATTGCTTCATCGATATCCCCCATTGCTTCTATACGGGTTTTGCCATTTTCTAAAGACATTATAGCCGATAACATGAACTTTTGGCTTGAAAACTGGTCCGCACACTCCCTGAAAATTTTCGCTCTGTCTTGATAGGAAAAATTGCTCCATTCAGAAAAAGCTGCCCTAGCTGATTTGATTGCATTGATAGTATCTTGTGAATCTGCCAAAGGAAATGTGGCCAGAGTAATTCTGGTATCAGACGGAGACTTGACGTCAAATTTTTTATCTAAGAAAATTTCTTTTCCGTTAATTATTATTGGATAATCTTTGTTTAGATCGCTTTTTACCTTTTCAACTGCATTATCAAACTTATCGTCGAATTGTTGAGTTGTGTTATTGGCTACTGCTTTTCCCCATGTGAATTCATTTTCGAACATAAACAATCGACACGTTGACGATATTTTAAACCAGCCGAAAAAATCATTCTTAAATGGACAAATTCTAATGAATCCTTAAAGCAAAATGTCTGCTCAAAACAAAGAATCCCCAAAGTCTGATCTTGATCAAGCAAATCAACTTTTCATGAAAAAGAGATTCAAAGATGCGATTTACTTGTATGATAAAATTCTTCATTCAAACCCAGACCAACTCGAAGTGCTAAACAATAAAGGATACGCCTTAAGTAAATCTGGGGATTACAAAGAAGCAATAATTTGTTATGATAGAGCACTAGATATTGATCCGTTTGACAGATCAGTTTTAGTCAATAAAATTTCCGCACTTCGAAAGCTAGGAAATTACAATGATGCTATTGAGCAGTGTGATAAAATGTTGAAAATCTTTCCAGATGATAACATTGTGTTATACCATAAGGAGCGAATTTTGTACTCCCTTGGTAGATACCAAGATTCTATATTGTGTTGCGATAAAATTCTCAAGGATCATCCTGGCAATGGTGATGTCTTGTTTGATAAATCATGCAGCTTATCAATGCTTGAAAAATTTGAAGAGACTATGAATTTTCTTGAAAAGGCGGTTACGGCTGGAAAACAGTTTAAGATTAAAGCAAAAAAGAACAAAGTCTTTGAAAAGCTTCAAGAAAATGACAGATTTCAAAAACTTGTTAACTGAGTTTTAGAAGATTTTCTGTTCATTTTTTATATTACTAGTTTGGAATTAGTACGTGCAGCTAACTTATCGTACTCAGCTTAATTATGAACATCGTATAGAAGACGTACCAGTAGTAGAGGATCGATGCAAAAGCAATCATTCACACGATAACGTTGAGATTATTGTCAAAGTCGAGACAACTTCAGAATTTTTGGACTTCAAAACTATCAAGGATAAAGTTGAGAAAATTCTCGAAGATTTCAGGGGAGCAAACATTACCGATAAATTTGGAATCGGCACTGCTGAAAAGCTTGCATCTCATCTGGGAAACAAGATTAGCGATGCCTTGAATCGAAGTGTACAGCTGCAGATTTGGGAAACCGAAAAATACGGTGTTGAATTCGCTACGAATCCAAAC
>JBHIDF010000024.1:0-8190 GCA_046759945.1 Nitrosopumilaceae archaeon | reverse complement strand
TTTTTCCCTAGTTTTTACAAGCGAGGCACCGTATAGTACGGAGCTAACGCGTTCACCTCGTACACCATACAGAACAGGGTCTGGTCCGTGTGGTGCTATAAGAATTCTGTTTTTGTCTTCGTCAAAACTGTTGAATGTTTCTGGAAATGTTTTTTCCTGCATGGTCTTGACACTTTGTGTCATGATCTCTCTTTTTTTGCCAAATTGTGATTTCTTCCGGTAACTGATTAGCTCGAAAGTATGGTCATCAAATGTATATCCGATCGCACCTATTGCTCCTACTAGACCCTGTCCGTTTCCAAGATAAAATGACTCTATCTCATTTTTTGATGCAAATTCTTTTGCTTTCTTTCTGCTGATTAGTTGCCAAAGTGCAAGTTGGCTAAATTCCGAAAAACTTTTCGGAATTATATCATTTTTATAAAAGACAAGACCAGGATTCGCACCATCTCTAGGTCTTGAGTATTTTTTGACGAAATCGACTACCTGTCTTTTGATCTTTGCTATCTTGTCAGTCTTGATTTTGATAGCAACCGCTCCATTCCCTCTAGTCTTCCATGGTATGTTCGGATTAAATCTTATCAAGTATGGATAATCCAAAAACTCTACTTTTTCTTTTTTGAGGTAATTAACAATTTTGTAAGCAAGAAAAGTAGTACACATTCCTTCCCTTGAATCAGTATCATCAATTCCAATGTGAAGAATGTGGTCCGTTTTTTCGAGTTGCATAGAAATTAGCTACCTGACACACATTTTTGGATTACCATATATTTTTGATGACGTCGTTTGGTTTAAATTAAAATGACCGAGTTTGAAGTGGTAAATGATAGTAATAGACGAAAGAAGGATCTGTGAGGAGATAGAAAAACGAAAACCGGTATCGGTTGCACTCAATGGACCTGACGGTATCCTTCCAAAGATTCAGGAACTTGCCACAAAAATCATGGCTAAATTCAACATCCCTGTATATGTACTAGCAGATCCAACGTGGGGTTCATGTGATCTCAATACAAATGGTGCTGAAGTCTTAGGAGTTAATGTGCTCTTCAACGTAGGGCACACCATACGGATGGACGGGCTCGGTGATAATGTCGTGATGATTGACGCATTTGATGACATTTCCTTTGAAAATGTTGCTAAAAAGTGTGCAAAGGAACTTAGCGGAAGTACCATTTCACTCGTTACAGACAGTCAACATTTGCCCCAACTAGAAGTGGTAAAGAAGATTCTAGAAGAGGGGGGGATCAAAGTAATGATCGGTAATGGAAAAGGTCAACTAAATGATGGTCAGGTGTTTGGTTGTGAGTTCTATCCAACAGAACAAACAAAAGATGATGTTGATGCAAATATTTTCTTGGGTCAGAGTAATTTCCATGCAGCTGGAATAGCGTTGTCTACAAACAAACCAACGTACATTCTTGATCCGTATTTTAATGAAATTAGAGAAGTAACTGAATTTGCTCAAAAACTCCAGAAAAAGGCAACTTTGTCGATATACAAAGCAGTGGAAGCAGAAACTTTTGGAATCATTGTGGGGCTCAAGGAGGGTCAGTTATCAAAAATAACTGCATTAAAATTAAAAAAAGAACTTGAAAAAGAAGGTAAAAAAGTCCAGCTTTTTGCACTCACTGACATCACAAACGATAGACTTGAAAGACTTGCAGGAATTGATGCTTTCATCCAGGTTGCGTGTCCACGTATATCCATTGATAATCATTTTAACAAACCGGTCCTTTCAACACCGCAGGCAAATGCACTTTTAAAATTACTTAGACATGAGAGCATAGAAGGATATTTACAAATTCCACATTGGCTATAGTCGTTGTACAGTAACTAAGAATCGAAAAAACTCAAACAGTTATAATCATCAGTCAGAAAGTCTTAACAATGTTTGAAAGTCGTATTTTTCCTGGTGAGAAGGTTGCAATTATAGAGGAATTTGAAACTGGTGACAATACCCTCGATGATGGTCACATGATAAGATCTGTTGTGATTGGTTCAACCGAACTTGACAAAAAAGATCGTGTTGCAAGGGTAAATCAAGTAAACGCTCCTTTGATACCACGAATAAACGATATCGTAATAGGTTCAGCAACTTTAGTCGTGCCTAGCATGCTTGCTGTTAACATACAATACATCAATGGCAATTTGACTAGGGCAGGAATTGAATGCATATGTCAATTAGGCCGCAACGGAAGAAAGACGTTGGCCAAAGTGGGTGATATAGTAATGCTACGAATAATTAGTACTATGAACGGAAAAATACAAGCTTCAGTAGAAGAGCCAGAGCTTGGAGTCTTATTTTCTAGATGTATCAAGTGTGCAGGCAATGTAATAAAGATGGGTTTGGGTGTAAAATGCGTTGAATGCGGTTATGTTGAGCAAAGAAAATTATCAGTTAACTTTGGGAACGGGAATTTTATAAAACTGTGAACTAAATAAGATAAATGATCCGGGTCGCATTTCAAGGGGAGCCAGGTGCATATAGTGAAGCCGCAGCAATATCATACTTTAGCGATAAAATTGAAACAATTTCCTTACCTACCTTTTATGATGTTTTAGAGTCTACTGAAAAGAGTAGTACTGATTATGCTATTCTTCCTGTAGAAAATTCCCTGGAAGGCAGCGTGGGAGAGAGCTACGACTTGTTACTCAGCACTAGTCTAAACGCAGTTGGGGAAATTTATCATAGAATAATTCATTGTCTAATGGGATTTGATAAGCTAGAAAATATCGATACTGTGTATTCCCATCCACAAGCACTGGGACAGTGTAGAAAATTTATTCAAGGACACAACCTAAAACCCTTTCCTGCTTACGATACTGCTGGTAGCGTTAAGATTCTTCTTGAATCAAAGAGTAAAAACTTGGCCTGCATTGCAAGCAAAAGAGCTTCAGAAATTTATAAAGTTCCTTTAATACGAGAAGGGGTTGAAGACAACCAAAATAACTACACTAGATTTTTGATATTTGCAAAAGAACAAAAAACAGAAAAAACTAGCAAAGATAAAACATCTATTATCTTTTCAATAAAACACACTGTCGGTGCACTTTACAATATTCTAGAAAAAATCAATGAATGTAAAGTAAACATGACCAAAATTGAATCTAGACCCAAAAAAGGCACCCCTTGGGAATACAATTTCTTTGTTGATTTTGAGGGCAACCAACACGAGCCAAAAATAGAGGAAATGCTTAACAAGATAAAAGAAAATACCTTATTTCTTAAAATAGTAGGTTCTTATCCACGTGCTACGCTAAATTAGCTAAAATCCCCGAGGTTTTTTGACACTAAAACCCGCACTTACTCCGATGATTACTATTCCAGCTATAATTACGAGGACGTGAAATGTAAACAAGAGTGGGTCGTTTGTAAATTCAAATGTTCCGTTGATTTCTACTTCAGAATCTCCAGTATTTTGAATCTTTATTCTATGTTGTCCCTCCACGAGACCAAACCATTCAAAGCTCACATTTTTTTTGAAGTCATCATCTACCTGTAGGCCTTTCTCTGCAGCACCCTCACCTTCTGGAGTTTCGATTTTTACGTGAAACGAATTTCCAGTTACATTCAATAATTCGTGAGAATGCTTTGGTGCATTAAATTGATATGCGGTATTTTCTGCTATATCGAGCGTTTCCTCAATCGTTTGAGATTGAACCCCAAGGGACGAAAAAAAGGCTACAGCTCCAATGGCAATGATAACACAGCCTGCACCGATTCCTATTGCAGTTGTTTTAGTAAGCACAGCACAATAATTTCTAGTTGCTATTTAAAAATGAATTACATTAGATCTACGTCATGTGGCTGACTTTCGGCAAACCCCGCACTTGATATTTTCACAAATTCTGCATTTTCTTGCATCTCTCTTATGGTTGTTGCCCCACAATAGCTCAAGCCCGAACGAATTCCGCCAGTAAGCTGCTTTACTATGTCAATGACACTTCCTTTGTATGGAACCATCGCTTCAACTCCTTCTGCTACATAATCATTTAGATCGTCTTCTATTGAGACAGCACCATTTTCTTTGGTTTTCCTACCAAGCGATGCGTAAAAAGACGCCATTCCTCTATAGATTTTGAACCTCTTTCCATTTTTCATCACAGTGGAACCTGGACTTTCGTCTGTTCCCCCAAATAGGCTTCCCACCATAACAGTAGATGACCCCGCCGCCAGTGCTTTGGTTGCATCGCCTGACGTCCTAATTCCACCATCAGAAATTATAGGAACGTCGTATTCCCTGCCAATCTTTGCACAATCAAGAATAGCCGTAAGTTGCGGTACACCAGAACCCGTTATTACTCTGGTTATGCATATTGAGCCTGATCCTACACCGACCTTAACCGCATCCACGCCTGCCTTGATTAGATCTTCTACACCACGTGCGGTAGCAACATTACCTGCTATTATCTCAGAGTCGGGAAAAGCTTTCTTGATATGTCTTACCGTGTTAATTGCGTTTTCACTGTGGCCATGAGCAATGTCCACAACAACAACATCAGCTCCCGCTTCAAGAAGCGCTTCACTTCTTTCCATAAAGTCACCTTTTACTCCTACAGCTGCGCCGACCAGAGGTCTTCCTTTTTTGTCCTTAGAAGCTGAAGGATAATTTTCAATGTTTTTGATATCCTTGCTAGTAATAAGCCCCTTTACACGTCCATCTTCATCGACAAGTGGTAACTTTTCTATCCTATTTTTTGAAAGAATTTCTTTTGCCTCTTGTCCGTGAATGCCAGGTTTTGCAGTGATTACGTCACGTGTCATAACATCCTTTACGAGGCTGGTCTCTGACTCAAATAATACGTCACGACTAGTCAGTATGCCGACTAGTTTTGAATCATTATTAACAACCAAAAGCCCAGAGACTCCCTTTTCGGCCATATAGTTTAACGCATCCTTTACAGTTTTGTCGGGGTTGATAACATATGGATTTTCAATCATGACGCTTCCAGAACGCTTTACTTTGAGCACTTGGTTTGCTTCTTCTTGTACAGTAAGAAATCTGTGTATTATTCCGATTCCACCTTGACGAGCCATTGCAACCGCCATTGCGGACTCGGTGATGGTATCCATGTTTGCGCTAATAAGAGGAATGTTAAGAGCGATATTCTTTGAGAGTTTAGTTTGCAGATTAGTTTGAGAACGCGAAGTTACATTCGACAACTTGGGAACAAGAAGTACGTCATCGAAAGTCAGTCCTTCTCGTATTTCCAACTGAACCCTCTAGTCTAGAATGATGATATATTATAAGCCTTTCCTGATGTGGTTTGACAATTTCTTTGCAACTGTTATTGCTTCTCTTGTTTCTTTAACATTATGTGTCCGTATAATGTCAGCGCCATTGTATACCGAGATCACTTCTGCAGCCAACGAACCGTAGAGTCTATCGTGTGGGTTTTCAAGATTTAACAATCTTCCGATGAACGATTTATTCGATACAGATATCATCAGTGGAAATCCAAATTTCAGAAATTCAAGTTTTTGTAAAATTACAAGATCTCTTTCCAACCAATCAGAATTTATTTTAGTAAAGAATTTCCCCCTGCCAGATTTTCTAAAAAAACCAATTGCAGGATCTAAGGATATTTTTTCCTTTGGGACATTCGCTGATTTTGCGATTTCGACGCTTTCTTGTAATAGTTTTTTAGTTTGTATTAGCTGATTTCCCTTCACCAATTTCTTGCTAAAAGCACAAAGAACAAGCGATGGCGAATATTTTTCAACAATACGTGACATCTGGTCGTCATGCTTTAGACCAGAAATGTCGTTGATTATATCAACTCCTAGTTCAAGTGCAGTCTTTGCAACTTTTGCCCTACAGGTGTCTACTGAGATTGGCAGGTTTGAAGTTCCTTGAACGATTTTGACCGCCTTTGTTATCCTATCAGCTTCTACTTTCTCCGGTACTACCGTGGTCAAGTATGGGGCAGTGGACATACCACCAATGTCAATAAAGTCTGCACCTTGCTCTTCCATGGTTTCTACTGTCTCTGTTATCTCCTTTTTGCGTGTCTTAACAGATTTCTTAAAGAATGATTCTGGGCTGATATTAATAACTCCCATGATTCTTACGGGATTCGGACCACCCACTGGAACATCCCCTAATTGGCTCACAGAATTTATGATGGTTCCTGTTAATTTTAGATTTACATGAGATTGAAAGATTGGGAACAAAAATACTCTGAAATTTTGAGAGAGTTCGGATATAGTAGAGAAGAGGACAAAGAGTCTGCTATAATCTTGAACTCTATTTTGAAGGACAAATTTCCGCTAAAAAAACTGAGAGAAAAAATTGTAAATCTGACTGTCTTTGTAATTGGCTCAGGTCCTTCTCTCTCTTCCTCAATACATGTACTAAAAAAATACAAAAACGTAACCAAGATTGTTGCAGACGGTACAACTAGAACGTTAATGGAAAATAGGATAAAGCCGGACATCGTAGTTACTGACCTTGATGGCGATGCCAAATTTTTAACAAAAGCAAGCAAGGCCAACGCAATTATGGTAGTACACTCTCATGGTGACAACCAGACAAGGTTGTATCTTACAGCCGAGTTCAAATATTGCGTTGGCACTACTGAGGGAAAGCCATTTGGAAAAATTTGTAATTTTGGCGGTTTCACCGATGGTGATCGATGCTTGTTTCTTGCCAGGCATTTCAAGGCTAAAAAGATAATTTTGTTTGGGATGGACTTTGGAACAAAAATAGGAAAGCACTCGAGGACAAGAATTTCTGATAGAAAAACGAAAGTTAGAAAATTAAGAAAGGCAAAAGAACTTTTAGAGTGGATTGCTTCAAAAAATAATTCAGGATTATACACAACTTCGGGCTCAATCAAAGGATTCCAGAACATTGGTTTTAGCAAGCTTGAACAAATCGTTGCAAGTTAGAAATGCGTTTTAATATCCATAATACATGGAAAAAATATGGATTTATCTGAGGAACAAATTCGTGATATTTTAGCACTAGAAGAGAGAGTTTCACATGAAATTGAAAAACATGAAAAAGAGTTGGAGCTTTTGAAAAAAAATCTTGTTGCTTTAAATACAATTCTCAGAAAAACGAGCTTTAGCAAGGCATCCTCATTAAAAACAGAGAAAGATAGTCGGACTTCGGTTATACCTATCAGAAAAGGTGCCGATGGCAGTATCATTGCTAATGCTCAAGTGACAGCGGATTACCTCTCGATCAAAGTATCAGATGAGGTGAAACTAGATGAGAGTACACATCCATTCAAATCCTTCTTTCTGGACAGGATAATCGGTGGCATGGAAAGAAAGGACAATTTGGACGCCGATGCGGGTAGGATAGACAAGAATTCCATCATAAACTGTATTGTTAACAAGGATGGGAATGCAATTAGGGAAATTTTAATCAAAAATTACCGTGAAAAAGAAAGGGTACAAGAGATAATAAGCACAGCAGCTTGGTCTTTTGCTCGTATGATTGAAAATTCCAGCAAATGAGATATGGATAAGATCGTTGTTTTAGACTTTGGTTCCCAGTACAGCCATCTGATTTCTAGAAGAATCAGAGATGCTTCTGTTTACACGGAGATAGTACCGTATGACGTATCGTTAGATGAACTTAAAAAGACAGAGCCAAAAGGTATTATTTTGTCTGGAGGACCCGCTAGCATTTACAGCAAGAATGCGCCAAAACCTCATAATAAAATCTTTGATTTAAGCCTACCCATTCTAGGAATTTGTTACGGGCATCAGCTGATAGTAGATAATTTTGGGGGTAAAATAAAACACGCAAATCAGGAATATGGATCTTCTTCCCTAATTATAGACAAAAGTTCTGATCTGCTTAGTGGTTTAGGAGATTACATAAGAGCGTGGATGAGCCATGGTGATGAAGCGGAGAAAATTCCTGATGGATTTGATGTTATCGGACATACAGATAGGTCCAGTGGAGCAGCTATTGCAAATCGACAAAAAAAAATCTATGGAATACAGTTCCATCCAGAAGTGGTTCATACGGAAAGAGGAACTGAAATATTGAAAAATTTTGCTGTAAACATCTGTAATGCTAACCAGAATTGGACCATGCAGAATTTTATAGAGAATACTGTTAATGAAATCTCACATATAGATGGAAATGTTCTTTGTGGTGTCAGCGGAGGAATAGATTCAACAGTTACTGCTTTGTTAGTTCAAAAAGCCATTGGTGACAGAGTCAAGTG
>JBHIDF010000023.1:0-8272 GCA_046759945.1 Nitrosopumilaceae archaeon | reverse complement strand
ACCTATAAAGTCGAAGCTAGAAACGATGGCATCTATGTTGATATCTAATGACTTTAATTCCCAAAAAATAATGTCATTTTGTGAATCAGGATATTTTGAATGAAATTTTAAATCAAGATTATAGAACTGCGCAAAATAAAATAGAAAAGTTCCTTGTGCAAGAAGTTCGTGAAAGAGATTCCGATGGGGTAATCTTTGGTCTAAGCGGTGGAATAGATTCTGCTGTGATTGCTTTTTTGTGTGCAAACGTACTCAAGGAAAAATCAGTCGGCATGATAATGCCAGACACAAAGGTATCTCCAAAACAAGATACGGAAGATGCGCTGAAAATAGTGGATAAACTAGGATTAGAGTACAAGTTGATTGATATCAATCCAATTCATACAAATTATTCGATGTATTTAGAACCAAATAATCTGGCATTAGGGAATCTTAGGGCAAGGATAAGGGCAAATATCCTGTATTATTATGCAAATGCAAAAAAATATCTCGTTCTTGGCTCCAGTGACAAAAGTGAATTTTTGATCGGATATTTTACAAAATATGGAGATGGCAGTGCAGATTTGTTACCAATCATCTCATTATACAAAACCCAGATTCGTCAGTTCGCAAAATTTCTTGGTGTACCAGAGTCTATAATTTCAAAGAAGAGTAGCCCTAATCTATGGGAAGGTCACGAAGCAGAAGCAGAACTTGGTGTCACATATGAGGAGATTGATTCGATCCTTTATTGTATAGTAGACAAGAAAAAGACAACGGAGGAAACAGTAACACTTACGGAAATAGACAAACAAACCGTTAACAAAATCTACCAACTATACAAAAAAAGCGAACACAAGAGGATAACACCAAAAAAAGCATGAAAGTTATCAGGTTTAAGAAGATTGAAGATTTTTGATACGCTAAGTTCATCAGAAAAAGATCTCGATACCCTCGCACCCATTCGGATATATCTTTGCGGGGTGACAGTCTATGATGAATCTCACGTAGGCCACGCTAGGACTATAATCGTTTTTGATACACTTAGGAGGTTTTTAGAGTCTCAGGGGAACAAGGTCAAATTTGTCCAAAACTTTACTGACGTAGATGACAAAATAATAAATCGGGCACAAAAAGAAGGAGTTTCTGCATCTGATATTAGCCGGAAATATCTTGCCAGTTATTTTGAAGATTTTGATAAATTAAACATCAAACGTGGAGAACATCTTCCAAAGGCCACTGACCACATCAAAGAAATGCTTGATCTTACCGACAGCCTTATCAAAAAAGACTATGCATATGTTTCAAAAAACGGCGTATATTTTTCGGTATCAAAATTTAAACAATATGGTAAACTCTCAAAGAAAAAGATTGAAGATCTAATTTCAGGAGCAAGAGTTGAAGTAGATGAAACTAAGAATGAGCCACTCGATTTTGCATTATGGAAATTTGCAGACAGTGACCCAAGCTGGGACTCTCCTTGGGGAAGAGGGAGACCTGGATGGCACTTGGAGTGTTCTGCTATGAGTCTCAAGTTTTTGGGTGAAAATTTTGAAATTCATGGAGGAGGAAACGACTTGATCTTTCCTCATCATGAAAATGAGATAGCCCAGTCAGAATCTCATACTGGAAAACCGCTCGCAAAAATTTGGATGCATGTTGGAATGGTTACGATGGACGGAGAAAAAATGTCAAAATCACTTGGTAATATAAAATCTGTAAAGAATGCTCTAAAGGATTGGGGTCCCAACATCATACGGCTTTTCTGTCTTTCAGGGCAGTATTCAAAACCCATTGACTATTCAGAAAAACTTCTAAAAGAAAATGCCGCTAGATGGCGACAAGTTGAAAATTGCTATTATGAACTAGTTTTAGCTGAAGGAACGGGAGATATCTCCGAAGCACAAAAACTTGTGTCGGATACAAAACAAGAATTTGAAGATGCGTTAAATAATGATTTTAACACGCCTCTTGCTCTAAGTGCATTTTTTAAGCTAGTCAAGAATGTAAACAGATTTGTCGCATCAGAAACACTAACCAAGTCAATGTCAAAAATAATTTTGTCTCAATTAGAAAAAATGCTAGAGTCTCTTGGTTTAAAGGTTCAAAAGATGACTGAATCTGAAATAAAGTCGATCAATGAGCTCATCAATAAACGTGAGTCTTTTAGAAGACAAAACCAATATGATGAAGCTGATAAAATACGACACCAGATTTCAGATTTAGGGGTAACTTTAGTTGACCATAAAGGAAGAACAACCTGGGTTAAACAAGAAAGAATAGGTTATGAAGGCTAGATTCTATTTAAAAAAATCTTTTGCTCAAGACTTTTTTGTTGAAGTACTAACCAAAGAGATTACATCCCTATCTCGTAGCTGGTAATTTTTGGGTAGACGTAGGCCATAACGCAGGTCTTTTGCGTAAAGTAAACCCTTGATTAAATCTGAATGGATTTCTTTTGCGAGGTCCGTCACCGTTGAACCATCCTTCATCAACATAAGGTCAGGAAGAATTCTTCCTTTTTTATCCGAAAGAGTTTTTTCGTTTGCAACTGGATATACCGAATTCATTTTCAGAAGCTTGAAGACTGTAATGTTGATGGCAAACTGAACGCCCGTCCGCATGTATTCTCCCATAATTTCCTTTTTGATAAAGTCTAGTGCTTCCTTTTGTTTCTGTTTAAGGTCTTGTGGTCGTAAGATTTCAAAGGTCTCAGAACCTGGCGAGTATTTTATGAGTCCCTTATGTTCGGCTCGTCTGAGGGATAGTTCACTGTCCGCGCTAGCAGGAACAGTAATCGTGTCAGCATAGCGTTCACGTAGTCTATCAAAATTTTTTTCTGCGCCTGGCAAGTCTATTTTATTTGCGACTATCAACGTTGGTTTCGAAATCTTTCTTAAATAAGTGGCAAACCTTTTGGTATCCTTAACATCAAAATTGTCAAAATCTTTCTCTTCAAGTTCAGATGTTTTCAGTGCATCCTTTACATTATTCCTATCAACACCAATTCCTCTATAAAGATCTGTAATTGCATCAGCAAGATCGGTATCAGAACGAATGATCTTGGACACTTTATCTCTATTTCCTTCCAAAATCTTTTGATACCAAAGTATGAGCTCCTCTTCAATGTCGGCATAGTCAGATATTGGATCGCCTGTACCAATTTCTGTTATTTTTCCGGCCGAGTCTACACTGCCAGAGACATCAACTATGTGCAACAGCGCATCAGACTGGGCAGCGATTGTGAGAAACTGGTTCCCAAGACCTTTTCCTTCCCACGCCCCTTTTATCAGACCAGGCAAATCTATTAGCTCAATTGGAATAAATCTCCACCCATCAGTACATTTGGAATTATTTGGTTGGTCCTGAACCTTGAATTCAGGATGAACACAAAGTGTAATTGCATTGGCTATTGATCTTTCTGGTTTTTTAGTTGTAAAGGGATATGTAGAAATTTCTGACGCTGAAAGAGATGCTGAATTAAAAAAAGTTGTTTTACCCGTGTTAGTTTTTCCGATTAGTCCAATCCTTATTGGCATGAACTAACTTTTTGAACCAGATTATTTATCTCTGCCTGCGGACGAGGAAATTAATTTGGGGAGCCAATTTTTTCCTTGAGTTTTTTACAGCTATTCTTAAGCTCATCAACGGCCCATTCAATTTCTTGCAGATCCTCATTTGCTAGGTCAGCATCCCATTTTTCTAGTGCGATTTTAGATATTTGAGATGAATGATATATCAAACTCCAGTATGGATGGTGTTCTGCAGTAGAATATGCTAGCTCCTCTACGTCTTCCAGTCCTGTCCGTGCTCTAGATAATGAGTCTATTTTTTCACCAAATATTTTTACAATGTTTGCATCCAAGTTCGGCTTTATTTTAATTTGCAAATTTTTTCGTTCAAATGACTTCGCAAGCTCCAAAAGAGAATCGTAAAAATCAGAAAAAGTTGGCTCGGTCATGATCCCAAGAGTCGTTGATGTTCAGCCATCATGCATCTGTTAAATACCACTTTTATTCCTGTTTTTCTTGCAAGCTCTTCGGCATCTGAATTGTGAATTCCCTCTTGTAGCCAGATTACCTTAGGATTTTTCTTAATTGCCTGTTCTACTACAGGCATTACTTGATCCGACGGTCTAAACACATCGACGATATCGATAGAATCAGATATTTCTTCCAAGCTGTGATAGCATTTTTTATCCAGTATATTATCAGTCGTTGGATTGACGGGGATTATGTTGTATCCCTTGTAGGCAAGATATTTGGGAACATAATGTGCAGCCTTGTCCGGATTTTTTGACATGCCTACTACTGCAATGTTTTTCATAGAGTAGATTTCTTTAATTTCGTTATCAGAAAGTGAATCTTTTTCCATGATTTGTCTTGATCAAATCGATTTATATCTTGTAGTGCAACGGTTTATAGGAACAAAATAGACGAAAATTTTTGGTATTACAAATAATGTATACTTCATTTGACAGTTATACCTTTGTCAAAGTGTTATCACACCTTAAATCTCATCGTTCAAAATATTTGTCCGGTCAGAAAATAGGCGATGCATTAAATATCAGCCGGGTTACTGTCTGGAAATGCATTTCCAAAATTCGTTCACTTGGATACAAAGTTGAAGCTAATCAAAAGATGGGCTACAAGCTAATGGAATTAACAGATTACCTTCTTCCATGGGAAACAAAGGGTGGTCTTGAAACAAAGCTGATTGGCAAAAGAATCTATTATTTTGATAACATTGACTCTACACAAAATTACGCATCAAAACTTGCCTCGGATCTAAAAGAAAATGGAACTGTGGTGATAGCTCGCTTACAAAGTCACGGTAGGGGAAGACAAAAGCGAAAATGGATTTCACCAAAGGGGGGAATATGGTTATCGATAATATTTCGTCCCGAGTTTGAAGTTTCGAAGGCTACTCTTTTTCCTATGTTATCTTCCCTGGCGCTTGCCGTCGCAATAGAAAAAGTTCTGAAATTAAAACCAAAGCTAAAGTGGCCTAACGATGTAACTCTGAACGATAAGAAGGTAGCTGGAATGTTAGTGGATGTTTCAGTTGAATCTGCTTCAATTGAGAGCCTCGTATTAGGGGTTGGTATTAATTTTAAAATTAATCCCATCAATCTTGAAAAGAGTCTGAAACATAACGAGAATTTTTACGGCGTTACCACACTCCTCAAAAAAAAAGACGTTACAAAACCAGTTAAACTAGTGCAGGTGTTCCTAGGTGAACTTGAAAACATGTGTCAGCTGCTCACAGAAGGAAAATCTCGAAACTTGATAAGATGGTGGACAAAACGATCGGCTACTATCGGGAAGAGAGTAGTTGTATCAACCAACCAAAAAAAGATGAGGGGAAAGGCAATCAGAATAGATTTTGACGGAGCGCTGGTCATTTCAAATAGAAGAAAAAGCTATAGGATCCTAGTAGGAGATTTAATATCTTAATTATTTCACAAATTTAATTCACTTTTTTCGTATAACTTTTCTGTAAGTTCAAGATAGCTATATGGATCGATTTCTTTGGCAAAGCCTTTGTCTATGTTAATCAAATAAATTGAATGCAATCTAGCGTTTAGGATCTCATCCCAACTGATTTTCGGATCTTTGTAATACCTATCACAGAGGTTTTCCACTTTTTTTATTTCTGTTTCAGTTCGTTTGCTTGGTGGTATCAAAAATAATTTGGGAATGGGCAGAATTCCAATTACGGGCGTTGCGAGAGAAAACTTGGAGCTATATTTGCTATATCTTGATACCTTACTTATGATTCTCGCCACGTAGTAATCGACGGTATCTAGTGCGTGCTCTGGCGGGGTAAATCCCGTCTCGATCTCTATTATTGAAGTTCCATCTCCTTTTGTTGCAAAAATGTCGCATACCAGTGAATCTGAAAGTGGTTTTTCTACATCAACAGAGTAACCATACCTTATCAAATTAGACGCACATATTATCTCAAGGACAGAATGATTAATTTTGACCAAATTTTTTTGGTATAATTCAATAAGCCTTTGCCGTACGAAGTTAAGCTTTGACTTGTTTTGTTCTGTTTGATCGCTAGATAATCTCTCTGTAACAGTATAGACGTCATCTCTGAATTTCTCTAAATCCAAAATCTATCGCTTTTTCACACTTAGGGTTTTAAGAAGATAACCCATGTTATAACAAAAAAGAAAGTAAAGAACCCAGCAAAATAGCGAAGGTATTTTTAAAAGTATCTTGATTTGTTACTTCAGTGAATAGATACCAATCTTGTCAGGTACTAGGGGTTGCAGAAGACGCTCCTTTTCATGAGGTAAAATATGCATATAGAAAATTAGTGCTAGAGTTACATCCAGACAAAAACAGATCAGAAAAAGCAGCTATGAAATTCAAGCTAGTAACAGAGGCGTACCATTATTTAAAGTCCGAACACAAAATACAAAGTTCAAAACCATACAAGGAAGGTACCACCACTCCGAGGTCTAAAGAAAAAAAGGCTCCACAGGATTTTAATTTTGACACAGGATCCAGGTCTTGGTCGGAGACAAGAAAAAGTCAAAAACCATCTGAAGAGGACTGGCGACGGTATACGAGAGAGGCTGAATATGAGTACCAAGACTTTTTGAGACAGTACGAAAAAGAATTCTGGCAAAAATATGAGGGAAGCCCTCGTCAGAGTGCAAAAACTGAAGAATTTCAGGAAATAGATGAAATTGAAAATGATCTTTCCGTTTATGTAGATCATAGTTTTTGCATAGGATGTTGTAGTTGTGAAACAATTGCACCGACGGTCTTTTCTGTTGATAAGCACACAAGAATGAATCCAAAGTCAAATGTGATAAATGAAAAAGGAGCGACGGCAGAAAAAATTATGGATGCCGCTGAAACATGTCCTACAAAGGCGATAAACGTTGAAGATAGGAAACTAGGGAAAAAGCTCTATCCTTATTGATTAGGGGTTCTCTATTCCTTGAGCTTAGATAAAATTTCGTCAAACTCTGCGTCAGATGGGTTTGGTCTGTGTTTGAATAACGCATGTACGGGACCCGCCATGTCTTCGGATCTTCTAGGTATGATGTGCACGTGTACGTGTGGTACTTCTTGACCACTTTCTTTTCCATCATGAATTGCTATAAGAGAGGCATTTGCAATTTTTTCAATTTTAGTCACGATTTCTTTTACGGTTTCAAAAAGGTCTGAATTATCCTCTTTTGTCATCTGGTGAATCTTCTCGTAATGTTTTTTTGGAATCACAAGCGAGTGTCCTTTTGTTAAGGGAAAAGCATCCAAAAAAGCCAACGATTTTTCCGTCTCTTTAATTTTTCTTGCAGGAATTTCTCCCTTTGCTATTTTACAAAAAATGCAATCCACAGCATTCACCAAAACCGACAGACGTCAACACTAGATTTTAAGGGTTTACTATTGACGCCCAAGCTAACCCTTCTCCATATTTCACAGTCACGGGCGTTCCCGGTTCTAGATTACAATCTTTAATTATTTTTGGAATATTGTCGGACGTGCTAACTGAACATTTTCCGTCAGAACTTGAAAAAATGACTGTATCCTCATAGACATCTTCTCTTATTAAATTCCAGAAGGGATACACTAATGTTGATATTATAAGGGCAGCTCCTCCTAATAAGCCAAAAAACAAGACGGTATATTTTTTTGAGTCATCCCATACAACCATCTACCACATACCACCTGATTCACCAGTTGTGCTAGCGTCATCTTTTCTTTGAGGAACTTTGCCATGTGCTTTCTTATGATGCCTTTCTAATCTCTCTGATGAGTGCAGCTCAAGACCGCATTCTTTACATCTTGTTTGGTTGTTTTTTTTCCTTTTGAAAAGACCCATCAATAAAGCACAGGCTGGAAATACATTATAAAGGATCCTAGTTCTCTCGATGTCTGTTGATCATAAAAAACATAACAGTTTTAGGCTCAGGTATAATGGGTCACGGAATTGCACAAGTTGCCGCAACTGCTGGATACAACGTAGTGCTAAGAGACATTGAACAGAGATTTCTGGACAAGGCGATGGAGAAAATAAAATGGAGTCTTGATAAACTTGTGTCAAAGGAAAAAATTTCACTTGAAGAGTCAGAGAAGATCTATTCAAGAATAACTCCAAAAGTAGACCTTTCAGACGCTGTAAAAAATTCTGATTTGGTAATAGAAGCAGTGCCAGAAATCATGGATCTTAAAAAAAAGGTATATTCTGAATTAGAATCAGTTGTAGACAGTAACATCATGTTTGCCACAAACACAAGCACGCTACCTATCACAGAAGTCGCCAAAAC
>JBHIDF010000022.1:0-8399 GCA_046759945.1 Nitrosopumilaceae archaeon | reverse complement strand
CTTGATGCAGACATTTACGGTCCCAGTGTTCCCTTGATGCTTGGTATGGAAAAGGCCGCATTAGAAGTAGATGATAATAAGTTACAACCAACTGATTCACATGGACTCAAAGTCGTTTCCTTTGGGTTCTTTGCAGAGCAGGACCAACAAGCTGCAATTTATAGAGGACCAATTATTTCTGGAATTCTAAAACAATTCTTGGTAGATACGAACTGGTCCAATTTGGATTATCTTATCATAGATCTTCCACCAGGTACCGGTGACATACCACTGACGTTGGCCCAAACAATTCCCATTACAGGAATTTTGGTAGTAACAACGCCCCAAGAGGTGGCAAGCAATGTAGCGGTCAAAGCAATTGGCATGTTCACAAAACTAAATGTGCCATTCATTGGCATCGTAGAAAACATGAGCTACTTCAAGTGCCCCGACTGTAGCAAGGAACATCGCATCTTCGGCGAAGGTGGCGCAAAAAAGATTAGCGAAAAACACAACATTCCGTTCCTTGGAGAGATTCCATTGAGTCCTGGAATAATGCAAGGTTCTGATACGGGCAGACCAATGTTGGTTACTGATCCTAGCTCCTCTCAGTCAGAATCCTTTATGATAGCAGCAAAGAACATTGCTGCACGATGTAGTGTGATCGCAATTCAGCTTAAAGAAGAAATGAGTGCTGAAGCAACCGTATAAAATAATAAAGATATCCTGTGCACCTTCCTGAAAACCTCCGAAGCAAACTCAAAGAACCATTTGGAATTTTGATCAGAAATGTGGAGGTAACAAAGGAAAATGTCTCAAAACATCTACCTCAAGACTCGTTTGTGATATCTGTTGGCGACGCAACAACAGAAAGACTAATTGATCTTGGTCTTCCACCGTCTATACAAATAGTCGACGGGTTAGAAAAACGCGTTAAGAGAGCTCCCCCTTCTACAAACGTAGCTACGGATCTTACTTGCAATAACCCACCGGCACAAATTACTCAAGAAAGCATGGACGTGATTAAGAAAGCGCTTCAATCTCCAAAACCTGCCCGCATTACAGTTACAGGGGAAGAGGACCTTCTTGTTCTTCCCGTATGCCTTCTTGCCCCCATTGCTTCTATAGTTACGTACGGCCAACCAAACGAGGGGTTAGTAATCATTAAGGTAACACCAGAAATAAAAAATAAATCACGATCAATTATTGAATTAATGAGTTAGTAGGGGTATGATGAGACGGTGGCTGAATGATCTATGATTTAGCTTAAAATCTCTGACCCTAACACAATGATTCTGTAGTTAAAATAAACAACGTCTAATACAACTATTGACACGTATAGATAAACCACATTTGTAAGACTCCAGCACGTGAAGATAGATCCAGATTTACGGCTTCAAATTCTAGAAAAGGTGGGAATATATTCAAATCGTCTCAGTATTCCCGAACCTAAAGTCCTTTTTACCACAAAAGAAGTTCTTACCGTGCCAAAGGAGATGACTGAGGGAAGAAGAAGTACTGCATACAAGTACTATGGCATTTCGTATTTGGAACACAACTTAATTTTCCTAAATATTAGAAAAATGCCTGACGAAAAGACTTTAGAAAATACTCTTGTTCACGAATTACTGCATCTAAGATTTCCATATTTGAGTCATGGAAAGAAATTCAACAAGCTAGTTCGCCAAGCACTAAGAGGAAAAACATTTTCTCCGTACAAAAAAAGAAAATAAAAAAACACAAACATTTTCACTCACGGTTTATATTTATGGCCTATAGGCAAACCATGTAAGATGACGCCACAAGAGCTTCTACCTGTGGGCGCCTCTATTGCTTCTTTTGTTGTTGCAGCAGGTTTCGCAGTGTGGGTTTCAAGACACAAAGCTGGCACAAAAGAGATGATAGAAATTTCCAATGCTGTTAGAAGCGGTGCAACGGCCTTTATACGGAGAGAGATGAAAATTGTTATTCCAATAGCAATAGGTCTTGCTGTAATAATTGGTGCGGCTATAGGATTTTCTAACGGAATTGCTTTTGCGGTAGGCGCTGGTCTATCGGCTATTGCAGGATTAATTTCTCTTAAGATAACTGTCAAAGCAGCAGTTAGGGCTGCGAATTTAACAACTAGCGGCCTTGGCCGCACTTTTGTTCTGGCATTTAGGGGTGGAGCAACTGTTGGACTTGTAATTCCTGCAATGGCACTTTTAGCGATTACACTACTGTATTTTGTATTTCCTGATCCAATAACAATAGCAGGAGTCGGAATTGGAGCAAGTTTAATTGCACTATTCATCAGAATTGGAGGGGGAATCTTTACCAAGGCTGCAGACATGGGTGCAGACTTGGTTGGGAAAGTTGAAGCAAACATACCTGAGGACGACCCTCGAAACCCTGCAACAATTGCCGATAACGTGGGTGATAACGTTGGCGATGCAGCGGGAATGGGTTCTGATATTTACGAATCCTATATCGTTACTATGCTAGCGGCATTGCTCATCGCTGCACTAATTGGGCTACCTGAAAATCTTCTTTATCCTATTCTAGTTGGTGCATCAGGAATGATAGCCTCAATTATTGGAGCCGCTACCATAGGCCCAAGGAAAATTACTGACGTTATGAGACCTCTTAATGTAGCATTCTACGTTACGGCTGCTATTGCAATAGGTCTTAACTTTGTCTTCATGTATCTTTACTTAGGTCAAACAACGATTGCTTATGCACTATTTGGCAGTACAGTAATTGGAGTGATACTAGTTCCAGTAATCGAGAGGATAACTGACCATTATACAAACTACAAATTCAAGCCCGTAAAGGAAATCGCTGCTTCTGCAAAATGGGGTTATGCCTCACTTACACTGACTGGTATAATACAAGGCATGCGTTCAACAGGACCTTTTATGATTGCACTGGTTGTAGCAATTATCATTTCGTTTGCAATTTCCTCCGCAGCTGCTCCTGATCCTTCTCAAGCACTGTTGTATGGAATCTTTGGAACTTCTCTTACTGCAATGGCTATGTTGAGTTTAGCTGGTATTGTGTTGAGCATTGATGCGTTTGGTCCAATAAGTGATAATGCGGGAGGGATAGTTGAAATGACAGGAATGGGAGAGGAGAGTCGTAAGGTTACTGATCAGATAGATGCGGTCGGAAACACGACAAAGGCGATAACTAAAGGATTTGCAATTGCAAGTGCAGGTCTTGCAGCACTTGCAATGATTCAAGCCTTCCAGTATGAAGCTGCTGAAATATTTCACACTGCTTTTGACTACAGTCTTTCAAATCCCGCAGTTGTAGTAGGACTTCTCGTTGGCGGCTTACTACCTTTCATCATTACAGGCCAGCTGATAAATGGAGTTTCAAGAGCAGCATCTAAAATGGTAGATGAAATAAGACTACAGTTCAAAAAAAACCCAGACATTCTTACTGGAAAATCAAAACCTGATTACGTAAAGTGCGTAGATATAGCAACTCTTGCATCGTTACGAGAATTATGGAAAGTTGCATCAATAGCAATTGTTGCACCTATAATACTAGGCGTGATTTTAGGGCCTACTGCAGTGACTGGACTCTTAATGGGAGCAGTAGTTACAGGAATTTTCTTGGCGTTTCATTTGGCAAATACAGGAGGTGCATGGGATAATGCCAAAAAACTCATTGAAATGAAGGGCGAGAGAGGAAGTGAAGAACACAAAGTGGCCATTGTGGGAGATATCATCGGAGACCCATACAAAGACACCGCAGGACCTGCCTTAAACACTGTAATCAAATTGCTAAATACTGTATCAATTGTATTTGTTTCAGCATTTATTGCAATCGTAGCTTTGTGAACTAACTACCGGTTTCGTCAACTTCTCTGGTCATGTCGAGCTCATCAATCTGAGCTTCAATTGTTTTTTTCATTGTTCCGTTGTGTTCGTTACAGAACTTGAAAAAACCATCAACTGTTTCAAAACAACCACAGATCCACTTTGTTTTAATTTCTCCTTCAACCGTTAATCTATGGTAGGAATTTTCTAGGTTTTTCAATTCACAATTTTATCCTTTAATCATTTTAAAAAGACTTTGGGATAGATTGACCGTTGGCTACTCGTAATTTAAAGTGAAAAAGAACTTAAGGACAACCTTCTATTTTTTGTATAAAATATCCCTTTTCCTTAATCTGATCAGCTATAGGTTCTGGAGCACCCTGAGTGTGACAGAACTGGCACTCTTCGGTCGTTACCTTTGCATCACCTTGACCAACCGACTTTAACCACTCTTTTGCGTATTCGATTGCCTTTTGGTTGTCTTGAACATCTGTAACTACATCAAAGTGCATTGTATGGCCATCGCTTGCCTTAACGTACGTATCAAATACATGAATGTCCATATCCTTCGTAGCTAGGAAGGGATATTTATTTCAAAGAACTAAATCCCATCGTGTCACATTCTGTAAGAGTGACTCTTCCAAATTCGCAAAACATTGACGTAGAATTGGATGACTCAAGTTCACCAAAAACTGTAAAGAAATTTCTTGATAGTCTTCCCTTCACGGTGGGAATAAACCTGTGGGGTGAAGAAATTTACACAGATGAGACTCCTATCGATGTGGGAGAAGAAAACGCAAAATCATTAGTAGATTTAATGGATATTGCATATTGGCCTACAGGAAGAGCCATCTGCTTATTTTTTGGACCAACCCCCATTGGTAAGAAAGGCGAAATAAAACCATATTCTCCAGTGAATGTGATCGGCAGGATCAGGAATCCGGACAAATCTATTCTTAAAAATCTACATAACGGCATGAAGGCAACGTTTCACAAAAAGAATTCTTCTTGATTTTACAGCACAGTAAGCGTTAAAGGAATGACTTTGGCCTCAAAAATGTAAGCTTTGAGTTCCTCACCCTTGTTTGAAAAAATGATCCATGGTACGGGGTTGGTCTCCATGAATTTCTTATCAGTAGGAGAAGGATATGCATCTGAATCTGGATGGGAATGGAAAATGGCCACAACGTCAAGCTTTCTTTTTTCTGCCTCTTGGTATCCTTTTATCAGTTCGTCATTTGATATTGAAAAATTGATAGGTGAATCTTCGATATTTTTTGTTAAAAAGACATCCATCACATTAAAAGAGTCATCTTCAATCTTCCCAAACAAAAGCGCACAAGATTCATACGGGCTTGAGTTTTTGGCATGTTTGATTAGAGTTTTTACATTGTCTTGAGAAAGTTTTACTTGTTTTTGCAAATTCATTCTACTACTAGAGTTGCTGTCATCCACGGATGGACAGTACACATGTATTCATATTCCCCAACAGCCAAATTTTCCGTATTGAGCCGGAATGTGTCTCCGGTAGATATTAAACTAGAGTCAAATGTTTCACCAAAGTCAATAGAACTTGTTACAGTGTGTACCACCTCATCGTTGTTTGTCCATTCGACCACATCGCCTTTGGAAACTACTACCTCATCAGGATCATAGTCTGGATTTCCTTGTTCAGAAGAACCTACCAAAATTGTAATTGCTACTATCTTTGCGGTAGGGGCAATCTCCTCGATAACTTCTTCTTCGACAACTCTGATGGGCGGCTCAAAGGAGAATTGTGGTTCCGGACCTACAAAACCAAACGCGATAAAGGTGATCAAGCCTGTCCCTATGGCAAGAACAAATATGATAGATACTGGCTTTGCGTACTCTGGAAGTTTCATTGCGACATAGGCAATTACTACCGTAGGTATTGCGATAGCCAATAATGCTCCGGCAATTATTGGAATTGTCGGAACAGAGCTTGTTGTAAAGGCAAACGCGCCAAACGATAACGAAATTGCTATGATAACTAGTGTGGTTGCTTTTGCTTTATTGCTTGTTGAGACGCCCCCTTCTAAGATGCCAGTTGCCAAAAAGATCAAACCAAAAAACATAGTCAGTCCCGTCAGTGCGTGCATTCCGTCAATAAAGGTATGAGCTATACCAGCGTACGAGATAACTACACCTGCTAACCCTATGGCAACAAGCCCCATACCTGGCATCATGAGGTCCCAATTACTCATTTGGGGTAGTTGCTTGAAGTTAGATACTTAATCCTTTTGAAGACAAGATCCACTTCGAAGAAATTAAATCACCATGAAAACTGCTACAAAGATGCTTGGGTCTTAAAGAAATACTCGAAATATCAAAACCTAGAATCGTAGTTTTGCTTGTAATCACCGCAGTCACATCGATGTATGCGGCAAGCAAGTTAATAGGACCAGAACTTGACTATTTCTCACTTGTACATATTATAGTGGCAGGTATTCTTGCTTCTGCGGGTTCTAGTGCACTTAACCACTATTACGACAAAGATATCGACGCAACGATGAAGCGAACAACCAAAAGGCCTATTCCTTCAGGCAGAATGAGTGCAAGGAATGTTTTCATTTACGGCCTAGCGGTAAGTGCAGCATCTGTAATCTATGCAGCATTAACGCTCAATTTACTCACTGCATTTTTCATAGCACTTGGAATATTCTTCTACGTTGTGATCTACACTATATGGCTCAAACGACTCAACTCTTCAAATATTGTAATTGGTGGTTTTGCTGGCAGTGCAGCGTCAATGGCAGGATGGTCTGCTGCTACGGGTTCGATGGACTTGCTTGGCGTTCTCGTAGGAACTCTTGTTTTTGTATGGACTCCCTCTCATTTTTGGTGTCTTGCAATGAAAATACGCGACGACTATGCAGAAGCAAAAGTTCCAATGCTGCCGGTACTAGTTGGAATGCAAAAAACATCTAACTACATACTTATCAGTACAGCAATCTTGCTTCCCTACTCTCTTGCCCTGTATGCATTTGGATTGGGCCTCGTATACCTGGCAATAGCAGCAATCACTGGGAGTCTTTTATTGATATATCATTATAAGCTAACAAAGAATCCTACGTCAGAGTTTGCATGGAAAGCCTACAAGGTAACGGCTCCATATCTTACCATTATCTTTGTAGGAATAGCAATTGATGCTGCTTTTCATTTCAGAATCTAAAAAGAGCTAGAGATTAACTAAAATTTCGATGGCGGTTTTCTACGCCTGGAAACCCAGCTTCGTAGTCACGCTCCATTCTTTCTCTATTCTGTAATTCTATCTCATCTATTTCGTGTTCATCCTTGGAAACCTCAATCCTTCTAGTGCCTTTTGTAAGCCAGCTGACCTTGATTAGACCCAATATTTCTAAATCAAGGAGGACCTTGTTGAACCTGTCCTCTGGTAAAATTATTCCACCTTTTACTAGAATCTTTGAAAGCTCAGAGTCAGTAAGAGAACCGTGATCTTTTACTTTTTCAAATACAAGATTTTTCAGCGGTATTGTCATATCTAACCGTAAAATGTTTTGTCCATTGGTTTTGGAATCGCCTGTGAAATGTTATCTTTTACTGTATCGTACCAATTGTAAACTTCCTTAGTTAGGGATGGTTTTACGATTTTTAATCCCGCTACGAAGTCTGCATTTCCTACTTTGGATGAATTGCTTTGCATCGCATGAACTGCAGCTTCTCTGCAGAGTGCTGCAAGATCCGCTCCGCTGTAATTTTGCGTAGCAAGCGCAATCTCTTTCAACTGTACATCATTTGATAACGGCATTGCCTGTGTCAATATCTTGATTATCTCCAACCTCCCCTTCTCCTCAGGGGGATGTACATACAGCTTAAGATCTAACCTACCGGGTCTTAATAGTGAATTATCTAGTAGGTCTGGTCTATTTGTAATGCCAAGTATTATTACTCTTGAAGAACCCGCATCTTCCATCTCTGTCAGCATCTGGCTTAGAAGGGTTTCATTTATTCCCATGTCTTCACCAGACTTAATTCTAGCAAGTGAGTCAAGCTCATCAAATATTATAATACATGGAGAAGACGCCTTGGCCTTTCTGAAGATTTCTCTTATTGCTTTTTCAGACTCTCCTACCCACTTTGATAAAATTTCTGGCCCTCTTACAAGTATCATGTTACCGCCACTTTCAGTAGCAAGTGCCCTTGCGAGCAAAGTCTTCCCACATCCGGGCGGACCGTAAAGCAAAGCACCTTTTGGAGGTTTGACTCCCATCTTTTGGAATTTACTTGGTTCTTTTAGTGTCGAAATTAAATTGTCACGGAGAGTCTTCTTTAATTCTTCTAAACCACCTACGTCTTTCCACCAGACTTTTGATCTTTCTACATAGAATTCTCGCATAGCAGTAGGCACGACTTCTTGTGTCGCGTCGTAGAAATCTTGTAATCGAACTTTCATGGATCGTAAAACTTCTGAAGGTATCTTTCCAGTCTCAAGATCTATCTCAGGCAAGTTCTCTCTAATAGATCTCATTGCACTCTCTCTGCAGAGCGATTTGATATCTGCACCTGTGTATCCATGAAGCTCTGCTGCAAGACTTTTGAGGTCAACATCATCTGAAAGAGGCATTCCTCTCG
>JBHIDF010000021.1:0-8550 GCA_046759945.1 Nitrosopumilaceae archaeon | reverse complement strand
TCGTAGTTTCTTTGTAAGACCTCTTGTGTCGATACCAGAGATTCCTGGAATTTTCTCCTCGAATAGCCATTCATCCAAAGTCATTGAGAGATTCCAGTGGGACGCAGTCAGTGACAACTCGTGGACAACTAATCCCCCCGCCTGTATTTTACCAGATTCAAAATGCTTAGGAATTCCATCCTTATCAGTTACAGATTTGTCTGGAACACCGTAATTTCCTACTAATGGATAAGTGAGTACGAGAATTTGTCCCCTGTATGAGGGATCGGTGAGCGCTTCTGTATAGCCAACCATCCCAGTATTGAAAACTAACTCCCCCACAAATACACCAGACCAGCCAAATCCTTTACCTGAATAAACAGAACCGTCGTCGAGGATCAGCTTGCCAAACTTGCTTACGTGTTTGGCCTTTTTTGTTGGAATTTTGACCCTCGTCAAGTGAATTGGGTACGAGATTTAAGTTTTATGATATTTAAGAAATGACTTCGGAATAGATTATTTACTTTTCAGATCGTTGTTAAAGGGCCCTGAATTGTTCGCTCCATTTGTAGTAAGCACGGATCATGTCCATGCTCACACTTGGCTTTCTCTGTGAAAAGATCGTCCTGAAATCTAACATTGTCAGACTTCTTGGTTCCTTGGATTGTTCACCTGCTACTGGTTCCGCATAATCAGGAGAATTGAATAATTCGTTTACAACCTTTAGTTGTGCTGATTGACAGATATCCTTGATGTCGCTTGCGCTGTAACCTTCGGAGAGTCTTGCAAGCTCAGTTTCCCTTACTTTTTCAGTCTTCTTAAGCGGTGAGGTATACAACTCGAAGAGTTTAGTTCTCGCAGCAAGATTTGGGAGTTGAACGTAAATTCTCTTTGTAAATCTTCTCAAAAATGGCCAATCTAGACTCCACGGTTTGTTTGTTGCGCCAATTACGTACATCTTGAACTCTTTTCCTTTTTCGTTAAGTCCATCCATTTCGGTTAGAAACTGATTTCTCGTTCTAATTTCTCCGCCAATCTCATTGTTTCGTTGTCCCAAAAGTGAATCTAATTCGTCAATAAACAAGATGACTTGTTTTCCTTCCCTTTCAGCATATCCACGCGCCATCTCAAAAACTTTGGCCACATTTTTTTCTGCTTCTCCTAACCATTTGCTCATCATAGAAGCTGCGTCAACATTTATGAAATAACCATCAAGTTCATTTGCAGTTGCAGCTGCAAGTATCGTTTTACCGCATCCTGGAGGCCCATAAAGCAGCATCCCCCTTGGCCAACCCAGTGGAAAAAGATCAGGTCTCTTCGATGGATACACTATTGATTCGCGCAAAGCGTTTTTTGCATCGTCAAGCCCTATTACTTCTTCCCAATTTACATCTGGTTTTTCCTTTAACACAAGCTGTTCAAAATCTCGTCTATCAATGGCTGCCTTTTGTTCTGCAGGTGATGCCTTCGGATCAACCACTGGCTCTACGTCAACACCACGTGTCATCTGCAAAGCTTTGATCCTATTTTGGTAAGCGTTGGCTCTTTCGGTGTATACCCTGTTCAGCTTGTTATCAGGATACAGTCGAAGTAACTGTGCTAATGCTCCTATTGCCTTCTGATAGTTAGTGATTGCCATACCACGAGCTCCTTGAGAGTCAAGTTTGATAGCCTCAGCTGCGTATTTGCTTGCAGTATTCTCTAACTCTTGAGGTGCCATGCTCATGTTTTATACCAACTAGGTTTCAAGTGGAGTTTTGGTTAGGTATGCTCTGGTGTTAAGCCCAGTCGAAGTATTGGTTAAATTAATTGGACTACCCTTCTCGGCTAATGAGGAAGACTCTGCCTTCATATCAGATTTTGGTTCCGCATAGTCTATCCCACTGTCTTCTTCAAAAGCAAGATTTTGTGTAACGTCATCATGGACACTCTTAATTTGATTTAACGCAATTTCAGCTGAGATGACTAGATCAGCTAGCTCTTCATTCAAACTATCTACTGAATTAGCAGCATAGGTTAGAATATCCAAAAATTCTTTCAGAACAGTTCTAATCTCTTTTTTATCCTCATACTTGCAAAGAAGATGGTCGGCTACCATCAGTACACTATCCAAATCCTTTAACTCTCCAACTGAAAGTTCATCTAATATTTTCTCGTCCTTTTCTGAAGATCCGTTTAATTTTTTCTCAATTTTAGAAGAGAGTGATCGGATTCTTTTTAAATTAAATTTGATATCTTTGCTCGGTTTTATTCCAAGAATTCTAGGCATGGATACGCCATTTTTTCGACGTATCTAGATTAGGATACTGCTTCCTAATTTTAGAGTCTACAATCAACATTGCTTCAGCCATAGATTGTTCAGATTCAAGGTTATTTTTTCCAAAATAAAATTGCAGCAGGATGGGATACATAAACAGCTCTACATTTTTTCCAGTCTTTGTTCAATGAATTTGGCTTTTGATTTTACGTTGGTGCTATTCGATGATGGGTATTGAAAAAAGGTCTAGGCCTAACTATTAGCTTGGAGGAGTTTGGGCTAAGCAGGTATGAGGCGCAAGCATATTTTACGCTGATCACAAAGGGAACTATTTCCGCCAGCGAACTGTCGTATTATTCCAAGCTACCTAGAACCAAAGTATACCACACTCTCCTGAAGCTTGAAAAGAAAAAACTTGCTATAATTTCAAAAAGAAAACCAATAATGTGCACTGCAATTGAGCCGGAAGACGCGTTCGATGAGTTGATTCACGATCAGATAAACAAAGTTAATGGGATGAATTCCCTAGTTACAAAATTAAAGTGTGTATCAGAAGACAGCAAAAAGTCACGTGGAGCTGAAGAGAAAAGATACTTTCACATCAGCACTAACAATGTCTTAAATCAACTGAAAACGATGATTGAAGGAACAAAATCATCGATTCATGTAATGGCAGATTCTTGGGGATTGAATCTTCTTGCACAAAGTAAGGAGCAGATTCTTAATGCTCTGAGAAAAAATGTTGAATTAAGAATGGTTATTCCATTCTCAATTGTTGGCTCAGAATCGTTTCATTTGATTCCAGATGGAGTTAAAATAAGAATATCAGAGATGGTGCATAATTGCATCATGTTTGATCATTCAGAAATACTTATGATAGACAGCAATAACGGCAAGGGTGCAGTATTTACTTCAACTGAAGTCTTGGGAAATAACCAAGCCAAGATGTTTTCACGCATATGGAAAGATGCATTGAAAATTGGAAGTGTTCATGAAATGACAAAAAACAAAGCTCAGGAAACATTTAGGATAATTCAAGTTATAACCGAAAATGGTCTTGGCTTTGCTCTAAATTCTTCTTTTCGTTCTAGAAATAAGGAAATTGATTTGCTTAAATTGTTAGAAAAAAACGGAATAGATTTGAGACGGCGAAGCTTAGAGGAGCTGATCAGCATAATCGATAGCGGATTGCAAATTACATGTGCTGGTCAGATCCATTATATGCCAAATGGTAACCACATAGTAATCGAGTCCAAGATGAATAGTGGAAATTCGCTGCCGTGGGCGATGCTGCTAGATGGATATCTCAATAAGAAAGGCTGTAAGACCAAGTTGATGTACCAAAACCAGACGCGAACTGGAGAAAAAGTTCACATCAGACTTACATCAAAAATCGCGACCAACTAAAATACTTTCTTAGACTTTAAGTTAAAGATAAAACACACAGAGGAAAAGACATTTGCGTGATTGAAGAAAAACTTCGTTCTTTGAATATCACATTACCTACACCACCAAAACCGGCCGGTTCTTATGTGCCAGTAGTAATATCTCAAAAGGTTGCCTATGTATCTGGTCAGATCCCAATGGAAGAAGGAAAGATTCTGTATGCAGGTAAGGTAACAAAAAATGTCACAGTTGAAAACGCTCAGAAAGCTGCAAGATTGTGCACGCTTAACGCACTAGCGCAGCTAAAAGAGTATCTAGGTGACTTGGAGAGAATTGTAAAAATTGTACGAATATCAGGTTATGTGAATTCTGATCATGAATTTATGGAGCAACCAAAAGTAATTAACGCCGCATCTGACTTGCTTTTTGAATTATTTGGAGAAAAGGGACGGCACACAAGAATTGCAGTTGGTGTTGCGAGCCTTCCGTTAAACTCAACTGTAGAGCTGGACATGATAGTAGAAATCAGTTAAGCTTTGCGTTAAACTGAGTTAGGAATTTCTTCATTTTGTCCTTCGGGATCACAGCACCGCAGGCCTTGTCATGACCACCGCCTGAGCCACCAAGTTCTGTTGAAAGTACGTTGACTATTCTTCCAAGATGCAATTTGCAGGACTTTGACCCTCTTACAGAGACGGCATAGATTCCATGATCTTTACGTAGTTTGTATGTAACTCCAACATCTTTGCCCGACATTCCTAAAACGAAGTTAGCAACTCCACTTGCCCCAGAATCTAATACTTCCATATATCCTAAATTTTTCATAATTTTCATTTTCTTCTTTACTATTTCTATTGAAGCAGCTAACTTTCCAACCTGAATCTTGGCAAATTCAAAGGTATTTGGAATATCGTGAGGATACTTCGATTCACTAAGCTCGTCCACAAGATAAAGAAGGTAATCCATGTCTTTTTGACGACCCACGATGTTGTATGTGAGGACTGTTGCCTCAATCAATGCAAGCTGTCTGTCAAAGACTTGAAGAAGCTTTGAACCTAATGGTCTGTCGTCCATATAATCAGTTATTGCAGCGCATGCTGCGACAAAGGCACTATGTTCCGATAGTTTTGATTTGAATGCGTTGTGAAGCAGTACTGAAGTGCATTCGTTCGGATCATGAATCAGTTTAATATTGATTTTCTGAAGTTTTTTTGTTATCATCTTGTCCATATCGTGATGGTCTACGTAGGTTACGGAAACACGTTTTTTCCTAAGTGAGGCTAATAGTTCGACAAATTGTTCCTGATTCTTTTTGCTGAGCCCTAAATCGCATATGTAGAGTGTTTTTAACTTTTCATCTCCTGCTACTTTCTCAAGTTCTGACATAAGGCCGGGATAGTCTGTCAATATTGTCTCGCCACCAAATGCCATTTTGATAAGAGCGGCTGAGCTTATCCCATCAGCGTCTTCCATATGGGAAAGACAAATCGTCTTTGATCGTTTTGTTTTAGATACCGTCATGTGCTTGTCAGTTTACTGCCCTCATTTAAACTAAAAAATATCTGAAGTTTTCTTTCTCCGCATCAGACCTAAAAATTACGTCATGATACTTGTTGCTATAAAATCTGGAAAAATGTTTATCTGCATTTTTTGGACACGCTAGAATTTTAATAGGTAGTTTTCGATGCTAAATCATGGAAACAAAGAACGTAGGTCTTAGAAATATCGAAGTCGCTGACACAAGAATTTCTAAAATTGATGGAGAAAGAGGAAAGCTCATCTATAGAGGGTATGACATTTTGGATTTAACAAAGAATTCTAACTTCGAGGAAACTTGTTACCTGCTTATTCATGATAAGCTTCCTTCCAAACCTGAGTATGATGATTTCAAGAAAAGGCTAGTTGAAGCAAGGCTGATTCCAAAACAAATGCAAACCAACATGGGCAATTGGCGCAAGGATGCCGATCCCATGGATGTCTTACAGGCGTTCATTGCCGCATTGGCTGGTTACTACGATCAAGAATTTTCAAACAAAGAGGCAAGTTATGATAGAGCCATAAATCTAATCGCAAAGGTGGCCACAATTGTAGCAAGTTGGCAAAGAATTCGAAACGGTAAAGACATTGTAGACCCTGACCCCAACTTGGGTCATGCAGCTAACTTCCTTTACATGCTTACGGGAGAAAAGCCAACCTCTGAACTAGAAAGGATTTTTGATATTTGTTTGATTCTGCATGCCGATCACACCTTCAATGCATCAACTTTTGCTGCAAGACAGGTCGCATCTACGCGTGCTCATATGTATTCTGCAGCTAGTGCAGCAATTGGTGCGTTAAGCGGTGAGCTGCATGGAGGAGCCAATTACGAAGTAATGAAAATGTTGCTTGATATCAAAACAGAAGACAGAGTGGAGTCTTGGATCAAAGAAAGCCTATCTAAGGGAGAAAGAATCATGGGGATGGGACATGCTGTTTACAAGACTTATGACCCAAGAGCACAAGTTCTAAAGGAATTATCAAAAAAGCTTGCTGGAATGACTGGCGAGCCTTGGTATGAGATTACCAAGAAAGTAGAAGAAGTGACAATTGAGGAAATGAAAAAACAAAAAGGAGTTGACATCTATCCAAATGTTGACCTGTACAGTGCTTCAGTATATTACATGTTGAAGATTCCCATGGATACGAATACGCCAATCTTTGCAATAGCAAGATCGGCTGGATGGGCAGCACATATCATAGAAGAAAAATTTGCTGAAGCTGCACCAAAACCTATGTTGTACAGACCAAAGGCAGTTTACGTCGGAAAATATTGTGGACCGCAAGGATGCGAATACAAGCCGCTTGAAGCAAGGAAGTAAAAGCTAGTTTCTAGTCTCAAGCCACTTTCTGGCCTTTTTGTCTACGTCATACTTGTAGAGAACATGAAAGACCATTTCATAAAAGCTGATACCAAGTTTCTGTGCTTGAGAGTCAATCCACTTAAGTCCTTCTTTTAGTTCAGGATCATATTCTGAAAACTCGACTAGCTCATCTACCATTCGTGTGAAAAACGAATTCGATTCAGGCATCAACTGAAGATTTCGGGGTCTGTTATTCAGCCGTAAATTCAAAATATATAGACAATTGACACCCTTTTGGTTGACACATGGAACACGTTTACTTTTTTGATGGCAACCAGAAAAGAATTTCATGGGCTATAAGAACAGACCAATCCTTAGTAGAACAATCACGTGACCATCCCGAAACATATTTGGACAAAGTTACAAATGCACAAGCGAAATACATTGCACTTCACGCTGGAATTTTTTGGTGCATCGGAAGGTTTATCATAAAAAATGGAGATGCGGTCCAAGTTATGCTCGATTCAAGATCGATGTATGAAAGCCTAGTGGAAAATAAAGGATCGACAGATTCATTGATCTATAGCAAAGTAAATTTTCTAAACCAGCTAATTGATCAGAGAAAGCTTAATGTTAAATACCAAATTATTGAACATGAAAAGAACATAGCAGCAAGGCTCCTATAGCTTCAGAATAATTCCAATGTCCATCAGATTCGTGTGAGTAGGGCCAGTAAAAATCAGACCTCCCTTTTTCTTAAAAAAGGAATTAGAGTCGTTGTTTTTCAAATAACGATGTATTTCTTTAATATCAAATGGGAAATTTTGGACAATCGCTCCAGCCGACTCTGTATTTCCGTCCTTCCCATCAGTTCCTAGAGATGCAATTACGATGGTTTCTTCTGACTTTTGCTGAAGATCTGTCAAAATATGCAGTACTAGCTCTTGATTTCTTCCTCCACTTCCACTTCCTGATACTTTCACAGTTGTTTCACCGCCAAACACAAGACACGACTTTGATTTTATAGGAATCAATTTTACAAGTCTGTTTGCAGCTCGTTTGACATCACCTAAAATAGGATATTCTATTTTTGTGCTAATACCAAATTTTCGAGACTCTGTAACCATTGCATCTAAACAATCTTTGTTGTTGGAAATTACGTAATTTTCAATGATGGATCTTTTGGGCGTTTCCGGTATCCGGTCAGACCTTCCTGCTTCAAGCCTGCGCAAGACGCTTTTCGGAGTATATCTTTTGAGGTTGTATCTTTTCAGTATGTTTAATGCGTGCCGGAAGGTTGTCTTATCAAAATATGTTGTTCCTGAGGCAATCGATGATAAATCGTCATCTACTACATCTGACATTACGAGAGAAATAGCATCACAGGCTAGATTTTCAACTAATCTTCCTCCCTTTACCTGAGACAGATGCTTTCTGACGCAATTAATCTCGTGTATATCTGCACCAGACTTCAGCAAGAGTTCTGTCACGATTTTCTTGTCTTTCAGTGCCAAGCCGTCAGGCAAAGACAAAAGAGAGGAA
Organism: Nitrosopumilaceae archaeon; assembly: GCA_046759945.1. Lineage (GTDB taxonomy): Archaea > Thermoproteota > Nitrososphaeria > Nitrososphaerales > Nitrosopumilaceae > JAEHKU01. The sequence continues at coordinate 546 of JBHIDF010000021.1, read as the reverse complement.
CCGCCACCAGACACAAGAAAAATTATGAATTCATTCTTTTTCCTCTCTTTTAAAAATTTTAAAATTTCTTTTGCTGCGCGGACACTTTTCGAATTTGGTATTGGATGACCGCTGCGAATAACTCGAAATTTTCTGCTCTTAATTATGGAATCTGTTCCTTTAGGGACAACGATCACACCTCCAGTTACTCTAATAACAGATTCAACTGCCCGTGTCATAGAATCTGCAGCTTTGCCAAACGCTACAAGGAAAATTTGGTCATATTTTGATAAATTTTTAACGTGATTATTCACAACAAGCCTGTTTTTTTGTATAACATTTTTTAATGAAATAGCCGGCATAGCCGCACACAGCCCAGCTTCTAATATTTTTAGGGCAATTTTTTGCCCTGGATTGCGCGATAAGCTAGCGAAATTCTTGATAATCATTTCAAGAGATACTAAAGATGATTCCTTTTATACCAGTCGAGGAGAGTCAATTTTCATTTCCTCTTTTGAAATGAAACGTCAAATGCCTTAAGATATAATAAGAATTACAAAGATAATT
>JBHIDF010000020.1:0-9289 GCA_046759945.1 Nitrosopumilaceae archaeon | reverse complement strand
AATAAGCGTGAGTTATGGAAATCACATACGGAACTGTCCAGAATACGACATCAAGCAAGATCACTTCTTGCTTTGCGGCCGGAAGAAAGAGCAAAAAAAGAACCTATTCTTATGAAATCGCTGATAAGAATAGGCTTGGTCAAAAAGGATTCTACGTTGGATGACGTTCTGAACCTCCAAGTCACTGATTTTCTTTCTCGTAGATTACAAACAATAGTACAAAAAAAATTAAACTTTAGCACTCCTTATCAGGCGAGGCAAGCAATAGTTCATCGTCACATCATGATCAGAGATCGACTAGTTACTGTACCATCATATCCAGTAAAGGCAGAAGAAGAATCCCTAATTCATCTGACTCCAGAGTCTTCATATAACCAACAGTTAAAACCTGTTGAAGCCGTCTCTAACTAGGAAGGAATGTGTTAAAGATTATTTGTAAATAGATACTACAGATCATTATGTGTTCGATAATAGGGTACGTGGGAATCGGTTCGGCAGCTCCCGTATTGGTAAAGGGACTAAAACGAATGGAATACAGAGGATATGATAGTGTTGGAGTAGCGACTTCCTCGGGCAAGCAAATTTTGATAAGAAAAGGGGTAGGAAAGGTCGAAGAAGTAAATAATGCAGTAAAACTAGATTCGCTTTCTGGAAACGTTGGAATAGGTCACACAAGGTGGGCCACCCACGGAGGAGTAACCAAGATAAACGCACATCCACATCCGTGTAACTCTGGCAAATTAGCGATTGTGCACAACGGTATAATCGAAAATTTCGAGGACCTAAAAAAAGATTTGCAAGAAAAAGGATACAAATTCGAGAGTGAGACTGATACCGAAGTAATTGCAAATCTTTTACAGGAAAACATTGAACAAACAAAAGACATCAAAAAATCAATTGTTCAAACAGTCGCTCAATTAAAAGGAAATTATACCTTTGTTGTTATGTTTGAGGATGGAACTTTAGGAGCAGCTAGATTTCATGAACCACTTATAGTCGGAGTTGGAAAAGATAATGATTACTTCATATCCAGTGACGTGTTGGGTTTTATAGAACTTACAGACGATGCAATTTACATCGACAATGGAGAATTTGTTTTAATTAGCCCTTCGGGAATTCAAACATTCGATTTCAGGGGGGATCCAATCCAACATCAAATTACCAAGGTTTCAAAGGAATTTGCTGATGCATATAAAGGAGATTTCGCTCACTTTACACTGAAAGAAATCTCTGAACAACCCAATACGATATTGAATGCTGGAGAGAGCACAAAGATTGAGTTAGATATAATTACCGATTTAGTAAAACATGCCAAAAGCCTCTACATTACTGGAAGTGGTACAAGTTATAATGCAGCATTGGTTGGAAAGTATCTTTTGTCAAAATACGCAAAAATAAAAGTAGAACCAATTATAGCCAGTGAGTTACAATTTTCTCCAGATTCTGTAGATGCTCATTCAGTACTTATGGCGCTTTCTCAGAGTGGTGAGAGCGCTGATGTGCTTGAAGCAGTAAAGATAGCAAAAAAATCTGATGCAAAAATTCTTTCTATTGTAAATATAGTGACTTCATCGCTTGTTCAACTTTCCTCTGTTACCGTAGGAATGAATTGTGGGCCTGAAATTGGTGTTGCAGCGACAAAAAGCTTTTCGTCACAGCTTGCTATTCTCTACAAAATAACAGATAAACTATGTGAGGGATGTATCGGATTAGATTTCAAGAAAGTTTCCAATGCCATCTCAAAGATTCTAGCTGACCATTCCAAAATTCGGGAGATAGCAAAAAAGTTGAAAGAAGTATCAGATATCTACGTGCTTGGTAGAGGAATCCATCATCCCATCGCATCTGAAGCTTCTTTGAAATTAAAGGAGCTTACCTATATTCACGCTGAGGGGATGGCGGGAGGAGAATTGAAGCATGGTCCTCTAGCACTTATGGACTCCAATGCGTATGTCATAATAATAAATCCAGACGACTCTACATATGGAGATACTCTAACCAGTGCCAGTGAAATTAAAGCTCGCGGAGCCAAAATAATTGGAATATCAGACAAGCCAAGTGATGTTTATGATTATTGGATAGAGATACCCAGTATTAACGAAGCAATGTATCCTATAATCGAAATAGTTCCCATTCAACTTCTTGCCTACTATTCTGCGATAGAAAAAGACACTGATCCCGATTATCCAAGAAACCTAGCTAAGTCTGTGACAGTGAAGTAATTCTTTCATATTCCTTTTCTGCTAGCAAAAGCAGCTTCGTGGAATCAAGTCCTGCCTTTAATATTGAAGCAATTGACATCCCTCCCGCACCTGCGCCCTCTTTCACAAATCCTTCGTTGTAGGAACGGAGCCCCTGAATTTTTGACTCCCCAAGTTTGAGTTTCGCGACTAAGATGGGAACGTCAGAAATCTGTTTGACTGTCTCCACAAAATTGGCCGTCTCATCATGGACTATGTAGGATGTGGTTCCTACCGCGGTGTTGCTTTCATTAAAACTAATGCTTTTTGAAAAAGCCAAAACTGCCGCCATCTGAGTTCCTCCAGCTAATATTACATTTGTGCACTCGGATGCCGAGCTCAGAATCCCTGATACAGTTGGAATCATTGGATCGCCAGCATTAGCCACAACTGCAAAGGGATCTAGTGAGTCAAGTCTTTTTAGGGCAGCATCAACTACGTTATTTTTTAAATTAGTAGGATTTGAAACCATGCTGCTGCTAACTTTAGCGTTTATGTTAAGTCCCTTCAGCACACCCAGTGCAGTTGTAGTACCACCTGGAATACTTTCTCCAATTACTAAGCAATCTGTGGAGGAACCAAGACAACGCCCAATAATTCTTCCATATTCAATCGCTCGTGTAACTGAATTATGATCAAGACCAGGTTCTACTGCTATATTTTTGCCAGGATTTAATCCAGTTTCCAAATAAGGAAGTTTAGGTGATACCTTGCTTCCTGCGTTAATTACAATGATTGGTATGTTTGCTGCTTCTAACGCAACTTTAGTAAGGATCGCGGGAGTAGGCTTTCCATCTGGTGTCATTGGGATAATGTCTATACATTTGCAGAATCCGTAATGAAGAAACTCTGCATCTGCAGGAGCAGTAAACTTCACAAAATCTGGCTTTGCTCCTGCGACCGTAATTCCAGGGATTTCACAAGTTTCAGTATAAGAAATAATAAAAGAAAATAGAAAATTCTTTTTTTCAATTTTTTTGATGAAATCGATTCCCTTTTCTACGTTACCCAAGATCTCGATGTCTTGCACTGCTTAGTCACTGGCCATAAATTCAACGAACTCACTTTCCGTCTTCGGTTGTAGAACAAAGTTTGTTTTTTTTTCCTTGCCTAATGTAGAAGTAGGGGTAGCTCCGTAGTTGTGACCCGGATACAGTACAAGGTCATCATCTAATTTGCAGATGATATCAAATAGACTGTTAAATAGCTCTCTTGCATTACCTCCCGGCAGATCAACTCTACCACAGTTTCCTACAAAAAGAGTGTCGCCAGAAAAGATCTTACCATCACCAACAAGACACATGCTATCTTTTGAGTGTCCTGGAGTATGAACAGCGATTAGTTCTGATTTGCCGAAAGTTATTTTAGCACCATCAGATAATTTTATGTCGTTTCTAATCGTAGACGCTTCGTGCTGGATTATATTTGCTTTTGTGACTTTTGCCATGTACTCATTTCCAATGGTGTGATCAAAATGGTAGTGAGTGTTAACAATGTATTTTACATTCAGATTATTTCTTTTTATTATTTGTTCAATCTTTTCTAGATCCCATGATGGGTCAATAATTATCGCTTCTACTGTATCTTCATCTTCTAGAATGTAAGTAAAATTTTGCATGTTACCAACTTCAACTTGGTGAACTTTCATAACACACCAACCTCAGCTTCAGGGGGAATACCTATCTTTTCGACAACTATATCACCACAAATATCCTTTCTTTTAGGCATCCCAATTTTCATCTTGTGAAAGGTTATAGTTACATCGGCAACGACATACTTGTCACTTGTATTTCCTGTATCTGGGTCAAGACCAGAAGGAACATCTACGGCCAGTTTGTATGCATCTAACTTGTTAATGACATCAATTGTTGAGGCATATGGTTCCTTAATTTTGCCAGAAATACCCGTACCTAATACTCCATCAACGATTACGTCAGCTTTTAGGTCCAAGCCGTTTATTTTGGATGCTATTAGTAGATCTATCGAGTTCATCTTTTCAAGAATTTCCCAATTTGTTTTAGACTCATCAGTCTTGATTTTGTCCGGATTGCCAAGAAGTATTACTTTGACTTTCGAACCATATCCTGCTAAGTGCCTTGCGATAACAAGTGCGTCACCACCATTATTTCCGAGACCTGCAAAAACCAAAACTTTTTTCGAGAAGATATCAGGAAACTTGTTTGCCAAATATTTTGTTACAGATGCTCCCGCATTTTCCATCATAAACTTTCTTAGGAAGCCCATTCGGTGACTGTTTTCTTCAATCTGCATCATCTGTTTCACGGTAATTTCCATAGTTACTTCAGAAATCGCTTGTCAAATAAGGGCTTTACCAAACGGCTTTATCTTAGTGCTTTATCTACTCAAACATGTCACTAAAAAATGTAAAAACTTCTTTGAATAAAATTTCAAAGTCATTGGTGACTGAACAAGGTTCTAGGGAATATCTAATAAAAAACACTCGTGACGTGATAATTTTGTGTAACCAATCTATAATTTCCACTCACAGGGAGGACATTAGGGTAGGTCGACGTAAAGCTGAGCATGCAAAAAAACTGCTTGATAGAATAAGAAAGAAAACACACGTTAATCTTTACAAATATCTTATAACGGCAGAACAGGAGGTGGTTGAGGCATACGCTTTTCTTGCTTTAGTCAAGAAGAAACAGATTCCTTCTGCAAAATCACTTGGGGTGAGGGGTGAATCATACATTCTTGGTCTTCTTGACTGTGTTGGTGAGCTAAAAAGACTAGTCTATGATAAAATCAGAAAGGGTAGAGGGCAAGAAGCAAAAAAAATTTTTAACGTTATGGAGGATCTCTATCTTTCGCTATATCCCTTTTCAGCCTACGACAAGATAGTGAAGGAAGCTAGAAGAAAGCTGGATATCAATAGATTCCTTGTTGAGGATGCTAGGGCTGCAGTAACAGAGGAAATTAGGCGTTTGGAATTAATTAATGCGATAAGTAAAATCAAAAAATAAGATTTCATTCTACCAATTTTGTGTGGTAAAAAGATTTGTGAACTGTAATGCGGGAGATGGGATTTGAACCCACGAACTCCTAAGAGACTAGGCCCTCAACCTAGCGCCTTTGACCGGGCTTGGCAACTCCCGCAACGAAGTTGCCATGCAGGGTTTTTATAATCCTTGATCACTTTTGGACAACGTGCTTGTACCGGTAAGATGTTTTACGTGTGGTAAGTTATTTTCTGATAAATTTGAGGAATACCAAAGCAAAGTAAAAAGTGGAGAAGATCCTGCAAAAGTACTTGATTCCTTAGGCTTTACAAGATATTGTTGCCGCAGAATGCTGCTAACCTCTCTTGAGACAATTCATCAGATAATTCCCTTCTATGAAGCTGTGAAGAGAAGAGAACAAGAAGTACAATCTGAGCTAGAATAATTTGCCGAAGATAACATCGGTGAGGGGAAGGCTTCTCTACGATAGTAGAGGTAGTAAAACTATAGAAATCGATGTCGTTTCGGACAATTCTCACCTAGGAAGAGCATGCGCACCCTCAGGGGCAAGCATCGGAAAAAAAGAGGTAGTGAGTTTTCCTGATAAGGACCCAACAAAAAGCCTCGAAGTTCTCAATGCGAATATAAAAAAATTCATTGATCTTGATCCTTCTGATTTAAAATCAATGCATGACGCATTACGTACGATTGATTCTACTCCCAATTATTCCATTATAGGTGGCTCAGTAGCATTTGCCTTAACGATTGCAACAGTGGATTCAGCAGCAAAAGCGTTGGGACAACCTCTTTTCAAGATAATATCAGAAGATTCTGATTGGAGATTCCCCCTTCCTCTAGGAAATATCCTAGGTGGAGGTGCGCACGCAGGACCTGGAACCCCCGACATTCAAGAGATTTTAGTCTGTGCCACAGGTGCAAAAACAATTGTTGATTCGATAGAAACTAACCTTGCTGTACATAAAGAACTGAGAAACGTACTCGAAAAATATGAACCAAGTTTTACAAACGGCACAGGAGATGAGGGAGCTTGGGCCCCAAAATTAGAAAATCAAAAAGCTTTGGAACTTTCTGCAAAAGCATGTGAGAATCTTGGTTTCACGCTTGGAAATGAAGTCTCTCTGGGTGTAGATTTTGCATCGTCTACGCAATGGGATGAAAAAAAGAAGAAGTATGTTTATGGGAGGAGCGGATTTGAAAATACTTCTGAAGAACAAATTGAATTCGTATCGGACATTATCAAAAAATACAAGCTCGTTTATGCTGAGGATCCTCTACACGAAGAAGCCTTTGAAGAAATGGCTATCTTAACTTCGAGATTTCCAAATGTTATGGTAGCGGGAGACGATCTTATTGTTACAAATTCTGAGATGCTCAAAAAAGCAATCAGCCTAAAGTCTTGCAACGCGGCTATCTTGAAGGTAAACCAAGCAGGAAGTCTCTACGATGCTCTAGAGTTTGCATCTGAAGCTCAAAAGAATAATGTGAGGTTAATTACATCTCATAGGTCAGGAGAATCCGTGGACCCGCACATATCACATATTGGTATTGCAACAAAATCAAAGATGTTGAAAATAGGTGTTGTTGGTGGAGAAAGAGTTGCAAAATTTAACGAGTTGATTCGTATTTCAGAGCATGATTTAATACGCGGAATGGCAGAGATTTAAGAACACAAAATGAGTAGTCAGAGCAGCTTAGAAAGTCTTGAAAAAAAGATTTTATCCACTGGAATAAGGGTGGGGACGCAAGTTAAGACAAAGTTTATGATTCCCTTTATTACCAAGGCGAATCCAGAAGGCCTTTACATAATTGATATCAGGAAGACATTAGAGAGAATTCAGGTAGCCGCCAAGTTCATAAACAGAACAGATATCGATAAAGTTCTAGTTTGCTCTGCAAGAGAATACGCAAGTGTTCCTGTGGAAAAATTCTGTGAAGTTACTGGTGCCACAAAGATGCTAGGAAGATTCATGCCTGGCACTCTCACAAATCCACTTTTACCTTATTATACTGAACCCCACCTTGTTTTTGTCTCAGACCCCCTTACAGACGCACAGGCAGTGATTGAGGCAACAAATGCAGGCATACCGGTAATTGGCATTTCAAATACGGACAATGTGACTTCAAAGTTGGATCTAATCATACCGGCCAATAATAGAGGTAGAAAATCCCTTGCAACAGTTTACTGGCTGTTGGCTAGAGAAGTCCTCATTCAAAAAGGGGAGCTTAAAGAGGAAGAGTCATTAGATTATCAGATCGATGACTTTGAAACAAAAATAATCGAAGAGGAAGTAGTAGAATAATGCAAGTTAGAACACCGGCCGTAGCTGGTATGTTCTATCCAAAAGAAAAAAATGAATTAAAAGCTGCAATTCATGATTGTTTTTTACATTCTTTTGGGCCGGGAAAACTTCCACCTTCAGAATCTGCTCAAAAAATCTACGGTGTCATTTGCCCACATGCGGGCTACATGTATTCTGGTCCCGTTGCCGCCCATTCGTATTATGCTGTATCTTCGGAAAAATATGAGCTTGCCATAATTATAGGTCCAAATCACTGGGGTGTTGGATGTGGTGTGGCTGCAATGAAAGAAGGTCAATGGGAAACCCCACTCGGAAATGTCGAGGTTGATCCTGAATCAAGTGTAGAGCTTAACAAAATTTCTAACACAATCGAACTTGATTTTTTTTCTCACACTAGAGATCATAGTTTAGAAGTTCAGGTTCCAATGCTACAAGAGATTTGCTCACCACAATTTAAGATAGTCCCTATAATTTTGATAAACCAAGATTACTCTACTGCAAAAGAAATCGGTTCTGCAGTAGCTAAAATTGTAAAAAGAAAAAGAGCCATCATTATCGGCTCTTCAGATCTGACACATTATGAAGAAAACAGCTACGCTCACAAGCAGGATGAATCATTAATTGAACCTATCCTGAGTATGGATTTAGATGACTTTTACAGGGTTTTACAAGAAAATCAAGTAAGCGCATGCGGATACGGAGCAATAGCGTCTACCATGATAGCTTGCAAAGAACTAGGTGCAACTAAAGGAACGCTTTTAAAATATGCTACAAGTGGAGACATTACCGGAGAGAAGAGTTCCGTCGTAGGATATACTTCGATTGTATTTTCTTGAAATCCATAGCAACTGCACCTGCTAAGGTGATTTTACTTGGGGAACATTTTGTTGTGCACGGAGTAAGGGCAATACTATGTACAATAGACAAGAGGGTAACAGTAAGTTCACGTACTTTAGATGACAATATTATAAAAATAAAATCGAAGTTAGGAAATCTAAGTACAACTCTTTCAAAATCAGTTGACGAGCAAAATATTCCTCTGAAACCCTTTCTGCACATTGCAAAAAAAATACTAGAAAAATTTAGTACAAGTGTAGGAATTGAAATAGATATAAAATCTGATATTCCGATTGGTGTGGGTTTAGGTTCTTCTTCTGCTTGTTGTGTAGCAGCAGCTGCATCAGTTTCAGGTATTTTTGGAAAACTAACAAGAGAAGAGATTCTGAAATTAGCTATTGAAGCAGAAAGAACAATTTTTCAAAAAACTTCTGGTGCTGACTGCTCTGTTTGTACCTATGGAGGTTTGATGGAATACAGTACGGAACAGGGATACAGAGCTTTAAACTCAAAAATAGACTTCAATCTGGTCATTGCGAACTCGAAGGAAACTCATTCTACGAATCAAATTGTACATAAGGTGCAGAATTTTAAGGATAGACATGAGGAAATCTTTTTGTCTTTATGTAATGAAGAGAATGTGATCGTAGAGAAGGCCCTTACAGCAATAAAAGAAAATGATTTGCCTACCCTAGGCAAACTTATGTCTGAAAATCAGGTTCTTCTTGATAAGATAGGTGTCACGACAGAAAAGTTAAAGGTGTTGGTAAAAACGGCCTCGAACACTTCGTATGGTGCAAAAATCACAGGTGCAGGTGGCGGTGGCTGCGTAATTGGACTAACAGATAGAACAAACCTAGAGCAAACTCTAGGCAGTCTAGAAGACCAAGACTGTGAGTGCTTTGTATCAAAAATCGACTACAACGGCCTC
>JBHIDF010000019.1:0-9571 GCA_046759945.1 Nitrosopumilaceae archaeon | reverse complement strand
ACTTCGTAAAGAAAAGCGTCAGCACCTTCCCACCCGTAATCCACCATGCAACCAACATCACCCTTTCTTAGAATTTTTCTTTCAATCGATTCTTTGATAAATTGTGAAGAACTGACAGCACCGGTATTTCCTGTTTCTTTCATTAAATCATAAGTTAATTCAGCACTCTCTCTGTCGATGCCGCAGATTTCTCTAACATGGTCGACAAATCTGGAACCAGCGGTATGAAATCCCCACAATTTGATTTTTTCAAAATCTTTCCTAAGTTTTTTTCGCATTTGTGAAATATTTTCGAAGGAAAGTTTTGCTACAGTTTCTTTTAATATTTTTGAATTTAGGTTCATGTCAAAAATTATTCTATTAGTCTTATCGGGAGAAAGCTTGATTGTAGCTTTCTTATAACTATCTTTAGTAGTTTCTTTGAGTGAGAAAATAGTACTAGTGTCTATCTTCGCAATGTAGTCGTTTGATCTGTTCTGACCGGATAATATTGCTGCAGCAGTAACGTCACTGAATATCAAAAAGTAAATGAAGTTGTAAAATTCTTGTTTATTTTTTTTGGAAACTCGTTCTATTTGTTTTAGTCTATCTAAGAACCAAATTGTGTAATATGTTCCAATTAATATCAAAACATCGTTTTCGTATCCAAGAGCAAAATGACCCGCCGCATTCCGGATAGATTCAGAAAATGACGAACATGTAAGCCCTTGAAAATTTTGGGTACGAACGTTGTTACTTAATCCCAGTCTTGTCGAAATTTCTACTGTTGGTGAAGGATCAAGATACTGTTGATTGTCATTAATTGTAGTCAACAAGCCTATATCACTTGGGGTTCGCTTTGATGAGCGTAATGCTCTTTCGGCCACGTCTACATACATATCATTAAGTGGAATGTCTGGAATCGAGAATTGAGAATTTTCAAGATCGGTGCTTTCCAAGTCATAAGCCTTGTAAACCCTGTCTATTCCCAATTCATTCTTTGAAAAATTTCGTACATCTTCATCCAATTTATCTCTAAAAATATCGTCGACGAGTTTTTCTATTGAATATGAATAAGTTGCAAGATTTATGCTTAAGTTGGAGACGTTAACAGTTGTCATTACTTATAATTTGTTTACTAGTCTATCTAGGTTTTCAAAGAACTCTGAATCATAGTTATCTCGAGGTAAATCAAAGCCAGCAACAATAGTTTTGATCTCGGTTCTATCAAAAAATTCGTTAAGCTCTATTTGACAGTCTTTTATTGTACCAAAAGTTGCCAACTCCCTTACCATTTTATCACTAACTTTTTCTGCTGCAGAGGCTAAACCGAAATTTCGAAAACTTTCACGTATTTCAAAAACTTCTTTCTCATAACCAGCATCGTTTAATGGTCTAGAATAAAATTCATTTGCACCTACATAACCTGCTATTGTCATACGTGCGGCATTTCTTGCCTTTTGCTTAGAACTATTAACATAGGTTGGTCGTATGGAAATTATTTCAAAGGAGTCAAGTGTTTTGCCTATAGAAACTAACTTTTCTTCTATGATCTCGATGCTATGTTTAATCTCGCCTTCAGGTTTGAGAAAAAATATCACACCGTCAGCATACTCTGCTGCAAGTTGTGTAATTTTGTCACCTATGACCGACCAGTAAATAGGACCTGAATATCGAGATTTTAGGTAATTTGTATACTGTTTTATTCTTGATATCGGCTTTTCGAATTTTATGTTATACATTTTTTCCACAACAGCTGGTGCGCTCGTTCCAATGCCGAGCACAAAGCTTCCTTTTGTTTCGTGATAAAGATTGTCAGCAAGCTTGAATAGTTCCTCTTTACTCCTTGAAAAGACGTTAACTATTCCTGTTCCTAATCTTACTTTGCTAACTCTTCCGACCATATTATGCAGAGCCTCAAAGGCATCTACGCCAATAAATTTAGGATTAGTTTCGGGAACAAAATAATAATCTAGATTATTTCTATCCGCTATCAATGCAGCTTTTCGGATCGATTCTATTGATCCTTTTATGCCAAGCTCTATACCCACTTTTTTCATTTTCTAACAAAAATGCTACTTTAACAGAGACTTAGCTTTGGGCAAGTGTATGGATTTGCCCAATAGATGTCTTAAAGCATCTTGAAATGATTCTGGGAGCGTTGGATGTGCATGTATGGTTTCAACTACATCCTTAATTTTCAGTTGCATTTTGATCGCAAGTGTTGGTTCACTAATTAATTCTCCTGCGTGCGGCGCAATAATTATGGCACCAGTACATATACCGTTTTTTTCAAAAACTCTGATAAAACCCCTAGTATCCGCTAAACAATTTGCCTTTGCACTGGCCGTCAGCGGAAACTTAGCTGAACTTCCCACACATTCTCCTACAAAAGCAACCTCTGGGTACGTAAATACACAGACGGGAACAGCACGGTAATCCATTATGCTTTCTTTTTCCATTATATTTTGAGCCGCTACCTCACCTTGTCTCGAAGCAACGTGGGCAACTTCGTACATGCCGGTAACATCGCCAATTGCATAGACATTTTCAATGCTGGTTTGCATTTTTTCATTCACGATAATCCCTTGGCGATTAAATTTTATTCCAATTTTATCCAATTCATCGGAATTTATGTTGGGCTTTCTTCCTGTACAAACAAGCACTTTTTCTGATTCCAGCTTTTCTCCGTTTATAATAACTTCTTTATCAGTAATTTTTTCCACTTTTGATTTTGTCATTACGGTGATTCCGTCAAGTCTCATGTACTTTTCTACTGCTTTTCCAATCTCTTCTGGTTGGGCAGGCAATAATCTATCTTCTATCTCTACCAGCCATATCTTGCATCCTAGGGCATTTAGAATGGATGCAAATTCACACCCACTGTAACCGCCCCCCACCACAACCATATCAGCAGGGAGGTTCTGCAAATCCAAGACATTGTCACTGGAAATAATTTTGTCTCCAAAATCATATCCTGGTAAGCATATAGGATGACTTCCAGTCGCTATAACTATATTCTTAGTTTCTATAAATTTGCCATTTGCCATCACTTTATTTTCTGTAACTATTTTAGCTTCTCCCTCGATCAGGTCGACACCATTATCTGCTAGCAACAATTTGATTCCTGAAGCTAACTTAGAAACAGTCGCCATCATTTTCGACTGCAGTAGTTTGTAATTTAGTACAATTTTGACATCGATTCCGTTCTCTTTGGCACTACTTGCCCTTCTGACTATATCGCCCATCGAATGAAGATATTTTGTAGGTATGCAACCTTTTTGGGTACAAACTCCTCCTAAACCATTTTTTTCAATTAGGCACACTTTTCCGCCAAGCTTTGCAGCTTCAATTGCACAAACATATCCTCCAGGCCCTGCACCTATTACAACAACATCATACATCAAATGAGATCAAAAATGACTAGCAATAAATTTTGTTGAACTATTTCATGAAATTCCATTTTTTTGTGGAATATTTTTTCATGACCAATTCACGAGCCAACTTTCTTTCTTCTTTAGTTAAATAATCGAAAATAAGATCCGCATCAAATATTTCCCTAGCACTTTCCTTTAAGGCAGACGCAACCTCATCAAATGTCTTATTTACTACTGATATTCTTTCCTTGATGTCAGTAATTGTCTTATCCCTGATTTTTTCTATAGGAACTTTCAGTACAGAAAACATCCTTTCAGTGTTAACCTGTAATAATATAGTTCCATGTTGTAGCAAGGTATTTTTTTTCCTAGTTTGGGCATTCCCACACACTTTCTTGCCATTAATTGTTATGTCATTTAGTGGAGAGAATTTTGCATTGAACCCAAGTCTCTTCAAGGAAGATTTTATGACATCACATATCATCTTGTAAGAATCAAGAATATTTTGTGGATACTTTCTTGTTACGAATGAATACGTCAGCTCAGCATCATGGAATACTGCACCCCCTCCCGTTATCCTTCTAACAACATCAATACCCGTTTGCTGGCACCTCATTACATCTACCTCCTCATCCATGCTCTGGAAATATCCTATTGACACAGCTGGAGGATTCCATCCGTATATTCTTAGAACAGGTAATTCGTTCACACTTTTCATTAGAGCTTCGTCTAGAGCCATATTCCACGGTCCTGAATTGTGACCTGTTTCCAAAACTCTTATTTTATCAAACTTTAGACTCATCTAACTCATTACCCAGACATCCCATAATTGCTTGTGTCATAGATTCTTCGTCAAAACCAAAGGCTTCTGAATTGGTCAAGCTTTCCTTGATCCTTTCTCTTATCAATTTTTTTTTCAATTTTGTACCAACAAGATCTGCTTCTAAAATCTCAAGCCCTTCTTCTGGGTAAAGAAAAAAATCTCCAGTAATATTTATTGAATGAATAACATTATTTTCTTCGTCATATGAAAGGAAAACTTTGATTAATTTTTCTGATTTGAAAATATTCGTTACTTCTTTCATTTTTAATGATTTTTTGTTTAATTGATTAGCCTTTTTTATCATTCCCTAATGTTGACGCTTGCCATCTTAGATTGGGTTTTCTCGCTGCTTGTACCTCGTCCAATCTACCGATAGTGATCGTATGGGGAGCAGTCTTTACAAGATCAGGGTTTTCTTTCAATTCAGAGGCAATCTTTTTTAAAACAGAGGCAAACTTTTCGAGGGTTTCTTTGGATTCCGTTTCAGTAGGTTCGATCATTAAAGCCTCGCGGACAATGAGGGGGAAGTAAATTGTTGGTGCGTAAAAGCCATAATCTAAAATCCTTTTTGCAATATTAAGAGCACTTTTTTCCCCCAGTTCTTTTGAAGATAGAACAAATTCATGAGCACATTTTCGATCATAGGGAATCTCGTAAACATCTTTTAGCAGACTCATAAGGTAATTGGCATTAAGTACTGCATTCTCTGACACTTTCCTTATGTTTGAGCCCCAAGACATGATGTAGGAATGAGCTCTGACTAGAATACCAAAATTTCCATAAAAGGAATGAATCTTGCCTACAGATTTTTGTTTGTTATAGTTTAGAGAAAATTTATTGTCGTTTTGTTTAACAACACGTGGTATTGGCAAAAAATCTGACAGAAATGACTTTACCCCAAGTGCACCACTCCCTGGTCCTCCTCCCCCATGAGGAGTTGAAAAGGTCTTGTGTAGGTTCAAATGAACCATGTCAAAACCCTGATCAGCTGGTCTACTGATACCAAGTATGGCATTCATGTTAGCCCCGTCACAATACATCAGAGTTCCGTTATTTCGAGCAAGGTCACTTATCTCGAGCATGTTTTCTTCAAACAGTCCAAGCGTATTGGGATTAGTCAGCATAACAAGTGCTACGTCTGGCTCAAGCGATTCCTTGAATTTGCTTAGTTGCATGTTTCCGCGTGAATCGGAAGGAATTGTTACAATTTTGCATTTACACATAGCAGCTGTTGCAGGATTTGTACCATGAGCGGAATCAGGTACTATTATCTTTCTTCTGTCTTCATTTTTTTCCTTAAAGTATTTCTTTGCTATCATCGTTCCTAATAATTCGCACTGTGACCCAGCTGCAGGCTGTAAAGAAAATTCATCCATACCTGTGAGCTCTTTTAGATTTTGCTCGAGGTTCCACATTAACTCTAATGATCCCTGAGCATAATTGGTTGGAACGAAGGGATGAAGCTCACTGAATCCTTTGAATCTAGCTATATCCTCATTTATCTTTGGATTATATTTCATGGTGCAGGAACCTAGGGGATATAGACCAAGGTCAATACCAAAGTTCTTTGTTGACAAGTTGGTATAATGTCTAACAATATTTATCTCATTTACATTTGGTAATGGGAGTTCGCCTCTAGTAAGATCTTTTGGCAGATCTAAACGAATGTCTTCATACGGTATGTGTTCTGTCGTCTTTTCATCGTATTCAAATATCAGCTTCATTTCATTTCCCTTACCACATCTTCATACAATTCAATATCTTGGATCGAGTTTTTTTCCGTGCAACAAACAAGCATTCTATCATCTCCTAAATCAATACCACCGAGTATCTTTTTTTCAAGTAGTCCAGAAAGAATTTTTTCAGAAGACTTTGGGGTTTTCATAAGAAACTCGTTGTAAAATGGTTTTTTGTTCAAAGGCTCAAAACCAGCGCCTTTTAATTTTTCATGTAAGGTGTGAGCTCTGTGGTATGAAGTCTTTGCGACATTGGTCAACCCGCTTCTTCCCATTGTTGCAAGGTAGATAGTCGATGCTAGAGCTAGCAACGCTTGGTTAGTTGTTATGTTACTAGTTGCCCTCTCTCTTCTTATGTGCTGCTCTCTTGCCTGAAACGTAAGCACAAAACCTTCGTTTCCTTTCGAATCTGTTGTCATCCCTACTATTCTTCCAGGAATCTTCTTTAACAAAAATTTCTTAACTGCCATAAACCCAAGACATGGACCACCATAGCTGAGTGGGATCCCAAATGGTTGCCCTTCACCCACTACTATGTCGGCACCAAAATTTCTAGGAGGAGTAATTATTGCTAAAGATGTGGGCTCGACAACACAAGTAATGAAAAGAGCCCCCTCTTTATGCGCCTTTTCAGAAAGATTCTGAAAATTCTCAATGTTTCCAAAGAAATCAGGATTCTGAATAATAACACAGGCTGTTTTATCATCAATCTTATCAGTAAGCTCGAGATCCGCTACATCGCAATAGGTGTTTAAAACATCTAAGTAGTTAGGATTGAGCCCATCATTAACAAAAACGCGATTCTTCTTAGTATAGGAGGAAGAAAGCAAGGCAGCCTCTGCCAATGAAGAGGCACCATCGTACAGGGAGGCGTTAGCTAGATCCATGCCGGTCAAAAGGCATATGAAAGATTGAAACTCGTACATGGCCTGTAGAACCCCTTGGCTCATCTCAGCTTGGTAAGGTGTGTATGCTGTTAGGAATTCTCCTCTCAATAGCAAATGATTGATTACAGAAGGAGAGTAATGATCATAAGAGCCACCTCCAACGAAATACTTCAAAACTACATTTTTCTGCGCTAGACTTGCCATGTGTTGTACCAGCTCCATCTCACTCATTGGATTGGTAAGATTGAGTTTTTTCCTAAGGGGAGGCTTGAATTCCTCAATCAAGTCGTCTATAGAGTTTACACCGATTTGTTTCAGCATGTCTTTTGTGTCCTTTTCACTAGTTGGTACATAGTCCATAGTTAATTGTCTCCTACAGATTTTCCCCAACTAGCTTGTCGTATTGTTCTTTTGTCATCAAGTCATCAAATTGTGTCATATCCAGTGGTTTTATCATCACAACCCATCCTGATTCATATGGTGATTGATTAATCAATTCGGGATGTTCAAGTAGATCTTCATTGATCTTAACTATCTCCCCGTCTAGAGGACAATATATATCAGAAGAAGCCTTTATGGAATCGACTATTGCCATAGCCTGCATTTGCTTAAACTTATCACCCACGTTAGGCAATTCTACTGAAACTATATCACCCAGTTGCTTCTGAGCAAAATCTGTAATTCCAATAATCGCTAAATCTTCTCTTATTAAGACCCACTCATGTTCTTTCGTAAATCTGATTTCTTCCACAAAATCTCTCTCAGAACCTCCTGTAAAAAATCCTACTTTCGTTTGTAAAATTTTGTACTTGTAATTTTTGCTTTATACAATTTTCCTCCTATATCGATCTCAATTAATTTGTCAGGAGAAACTTCTAAGGGAATAAAGCAAAAGCCAATGGACTTGTTCAAAGTCGGAGAAAAGCTACCACTTGTTACAAAACCTGCTTTTGATCCGTTTAGTAGGACTTTGTTATCCTTTCTGGCAACTCTTTTTGCTCCTAAAATCTCAAACCCAACAAGTTTACGAGAAACCCGCTGTTCTTTCAAAGCCTTTTTTCCAATAAACTGTTTTTCAAACTTTACAGTCCATTTTAGCGGTGTCTCCATCGGAGTTGTATTTTCATCAATATCATTTCCATAAAGCATCAACCCTGCCTCAAGTCTAAGGGTATCTCTTGCTCCAAGTCCTGCGGGTTTGATATTGAATTTTGAGCCCAACTTCAATATACTGTTCCACAACTCTTCCCTCGAAGAATCAAAGAATATCTCAAAACCATCCTCTCCTGTATAACCGGTTCTGGATATGATGCATTCAACTCCTAATAGACGTGTAATAGTAAGATGAAATGGTTTTAGTTGACTTAGATCCTTGTCAATTGTTTCTTGTAGAACTTGTTGAGCTAAAGGTCCTTGAATAGCAAGTAGGGCCATCTGTTCGCTAATGTTTTCGACAACAGCAGCCATGGAGTGTTCAATTATCCAATCATAATCTTTTTGCCTGTTTGAAGAATTAACAACCATAAGATAATCATCGCTGTTGATCCGGTATACAATAACATCATCCACGATACCACCATTTTCTAAGCATATTGGTGAGTACAATGCATGATAATCCTCGAGTTTTGAAATATCATTGGTCACCAAGTTTTGCAGACAGTCGTAAGCGTTAGGACCTTTGATTTTGAACCTACCCATATGTGAAACATCAAACAACCCAACGTTTGATCGAACATTGTTATGTTCATCAATTATTCCTGAGTATTGCACTGGCATCTGCCACCCATGAAAGTCAACTAACCTTGCGCCAAGTGACTCATGGTATTGATAAAAAACTGTTTTCATTGCTAATTATTCTATAAAAATTCTTATTATTCATTGTATGCGCTGTCTATCCCATGGGCTTGATGCAAAAACCATATTGGTTAAGAGTTAGATTGCCATCTGGGCAAAATTATGTTAAAGTTAAACAAACGCTTAGAGCTCAAAATCTTCATACCGTATGTGAAGAGGCATCATGTCCTAACGTAGCGGAGTGTTGGGGAACTGGAACAGCCACTATCATGATAATGGGAGATGTATGCACTAGGGGTTGTAGATTTTGTGATGTTAATAGCGGCAAACCACTACCATTAGATTCAGAAGAACCCCAAAGAGTGGCAAAGGCCATCAAAGAGTGGGGATTAAGATACGTGGTCATCACTTCAGTCTGCAGAGATGACCTAGAAGATGGAGGCGCAGAACACTTCGCTAAAACTATCAAGTGTATAAAATCGCTATGTCCTAAAATAATCGTAGAACCATTAATTCCTGATTTTAAGGGAAATGTAGATTCAATAACAAAAATATTAGATTCGAAACCAGAGGTCATAGGTCATAACATTGAAACCGTAAGAAGGTTAACGTCGAAGGTCAGAGATATAAGGGCAACATACGAGCAGTCACTGTTTGTTCTAAAAAAGATCAAGGAAATCAATCCAAGTGTATTCACAAAGTCTTCAATAATGCTAGGTCATGGGGAAACGGAGGAGGAAATTTTCAAGACAATTATTGATTTGAAGTCTGTTGGGGTGGACATACTTACGATAGGCCAGTATCTTCAACCCTCTCTAAAACATTTACCAGTTCAAGAATTTATTACACCACAAAAATTTGCTTTATACAAGAAAATTTTGTCACAAATGGGATTCTTATACACCGCTGTGGGGCCATTCGTCCGAAGTTCCTACAAAGCTGCAGATTTTATTGAAAAATTAAATCGATGAGATG